>NZ_MUFJ01000002.1:0-187835 GCF_001996245.1 Salinivibrio sp. MA607
CGAGCTCTCTAAAGGGTTGTCGTAGACTACGACGTTGATAGGCAGGGTGTGTAAGCGCTGTGAGGCGTTGAGCTAACCTGTACTAATTGCCCGTGCGGCTTAACCATACAACACCCAAGAGGTTTTGGGTTGGACTCGAAATAAGCCAGTTGATTGTGGCGAGAACGAACAGCTTTCTAGATACGTGTTTTGACTGAAAAAGTGAAGACACACCAAATTTTGCTTGGCGACCATAGCGCTTTGGACCCACCTGATCCCATGCCGAACTCAGTAGTGAAACGAAGCAGCGCCGATGGTAGTGTGGGGTCTCCCCATGTGAGAGTAGGACATCGCCAGGCTCTCATTGCTTATCTTGTTGATAGCTCGATGCTTTTGATATCTGCGATGCTCATGTATTGGCATACACTGCGCGTCTCGATTCAAAATCCTCATCGCATCAAACAAGATAATCTAANTCCCCATGTGAGAGTAGGACATCGCCAGGCTCTCATTGCTTATCTTGTTGATAGCTCGATGCTTTTGATATCTGCGATGCTCATGTATTGGCATACACTGCGCGTCTCGATTCAAAATCCTCATCGCATCAAACAAGATAATCTAATTAGCGCTTAGTATTAGGCTTTAGTTAGCAAACATTTAAGCATCAAAGCAATGAAATGTAAGACTTTGATGGCAAAACACCGAGTAAAACGTTGATAACGATTTTGCTGATATAGCTCAGTTGGTAGAGCGCACCCTTGGTAAGGGTGAGGTCGGCAGTTCAAATCTGCCTATCAGCACCAGAATTTTCTTGGCGGCCATAGCGTAACGGCACCACCTGAACCCATGCCGAACTCAGAAGTGAAACGTTGCTGCGCCGATGGTAGTGTGGGGTCTCCCCATGTGAGAGTAGGTCACTGCCAAGAGCTTATTTTAAGCCCTCCGCATTCGCGGAGGGCTTTTTCGTTTATAGTGTTCTTTAAAATACTTCATTCCTTTCTTATTCTTATATCCCCGACTGCTCCATTTTACCTCACCTTTTTGTTTAGTGTTGTTACCCTTTCACTATTCTTACTTATTCGGGCATATCTGGGCGTTGATTATTGCTTGAGCTTCATGGGTCACTGGGTTATGTTATTAGATATCTGGACGTCTAAACATCTTAAATCTTCAGGAGGCAGTGATGCCGATAAAAATCCCGGATCAGCTCCCCGCCACCAATATTTTGCGTCGAGAAAACATTTTCGTTATGTCGCAGACGCGTGCGGTGAGCCAAAACATTCGCCCATTGAAGGTGTTGTTACTCAACTTAATGCCCAAAAAAATTGAGACCGAGACGCAATTTATGCGCTTGCTCTCTAATAGCCCTTTACAGGTTGATGTCGAGCTTTTACGTATTGATAACCGACCCAGTAAAAACACGCCAACGGAACACTTAGATACCTTCTATCGCCAGTTTGAAGCCGTGCGTGAACGCAACTTTGATGGTCTTATCGTCACCGGGGCACCATTGGGCTTGGTGCAGTTTGAAGATGTGATTTACTGGGAGCATTTGCAAGATGTGATGAATTGGGCGCATCAGCATGTTACGTCTACCCTTTACGTTTGCTGGGCGGCTCAAGCGGGTTTAAAGCTTCTTTACGATTTACCCAAAAAAACGCGCAAAGAGAAGTTATCTGGCGTTTATCAGCACCAGGTTAATGAAGCAATGGCTACGCATCCTTTATTGCGGGGGTTTGATGATAGCTTTCTCGCCCCTCACTCGCGGTATGCTGACTTTTCACCAAGCTTTCTGGACGAACACACGGATCTCGATATTCTCGCCACCTCAGCACAAGCGGGCACTTACTTGGCGGCGACCAAGGATAAACGTAATGTGTTTGTGACAGGTCATCCCGAATATGACTCACATACGCTGCATCATGAATACCATCGCGATCTTGAAGAAGGGATGGAGCCTGTCGTCCCGATTAACTATTATCCTGATGATGATCCGTCTCAACCCCCCTATGTGAGTTGGCGGAGTCATGGGCACTTACTCTTTGCCAATTGGTTGAACTATTGCGTGTATCAGCTGACGCCGTTTAATCTGGCTGAATTTTCACAATCTAACTTTACGCTCGACGAATAAAAAAAGGCGCCTAATTGGCGCCTTGTTGACAAAGAGTGTTTATACACGGAGATTATCGATTTTCTTTTGAGCGGTATTGGCTTTATCAACCATTCCCGTCATGGTCGATCCTTGTACGAGAATAGAGAAAACCACCACCGCATAAGTCATGATTAAAATCAGTTCACGGACGTCGATATTCTTCTCCGGGACGACCATGACACCAGCCGGCACTGCCATGGCCATGGCAAGGGCTAACCCACCTCTTAGGCCTCCCCAACTCAAAATACGAACGGCCCAAGGGTTGTATTGACGAAAGCGATTGAAGCCGAAATAGCAGGCTTTCACACTGAGATAACGAGCGAACAGTACAACGGGCACAACTGCAGCCATAATGATCCAGTCTTCCTTATGGAAGCTAATCTGTAACAGGCTGACCCCGATCAATAAGAACAGTAAGCTATTCAAAAACTCATCGACCAATTCCCAAAAATGGTCCAGATGATCCTCACTCTCTTTGGAGAAGCCAATAAAGCGAGTCCAGTTACCGATCATAATGCCAGATACTACCATCGCCAGTGGCCCGGAAACATGCAACATATCGGCGAGCACATACCCCGCGCTAGGAATAGCCAATGTCAGTAGCAGTTCCATGGAATGGTCATTGGTCGCGCAGATCAAACGGTGAAACAGGTAACCCAATATCAGACCGTATAAAATCCCACCGATAGCTTCTTGTAAGAACAATGCGATCGTACCACCGAGTGTCGGCTCGCTGTCGCCAAACGCCAAGGTAAAAAGCGTCACGAAAATAACAATCCCGACCCCGTCGTTAAACAGTGACTCTCCCTCGATTTGGGTGGTGATCCGCCTAGGTGCCTGTAGCCGCTTAACAATGGCCAACACCGCGATGGGATCGGTTGGAGAAATCAGCGCCCCAAACAATAAACAATAGATAAAATCAAAAGGAATGCCGATCAGTTGGAAGACGCCCCAAATACCGGCACCAACCAGCGAGACAGAGACCAACAGGCCGCCGAGGACGAGGGTGGTGATTTCCCATTTTTGATCAGAGAAATGGGGAAGCTTGACACCAATACCGCCCGCGAATAAAAGGAAACCGAGTACGCCTTTGAGTAAAAAGGCATCAAAGTGGATATCGGTCAATATTTGCTCCGCCATCGCCTTTAACGGAATGGCTTGGTATTGACCGGCGATCACGATCAAAAGAGAAAGGAGTAGAGAGCTTGCAGTGATCGCGATAGTCGTTTGTACTCGGCTGATTTTACTATTAATAAAGGCGATAAAGATGGCAGCAGCAGCCATGAAACTGAGGATTGCGTAGGTAGACATGCAGCTTCCTAGTACGACGAGGAATGAAAGAGTTACAAAATATTAATAGAAATTGCGCTCAAAACGAACAGCTGAATTGAAATAGATCAAAATTAATCGATATTTATAGACGTCTAGATTTCCAAAATGGCTGTGGTAGGATAAAACTATCGCAATCAGGATGGTGATATCACGGGGTAAGAATGGATCGATTAACACAGCGTCTCTCTAAGTGTATTTTGGTGATCGATGGCGGTATGGGCACCATGATCCAAGGCTTAGGACTCGGCGAAGCCGATTACCGCGGCGCACGCTTTAAAGACTGGCATTGTGATGTGAAAGGTAACAATGACCTTTTGGTACTGACGCAGCCTGAAAAAATAGCAGCGTTACACAGCGACTATCTGGCCGCGGACGCGGACATCATAGAAACCAATACGTTCAACGCGACCCAGATAGCCATGGCCGATTACGACATGCAGGCCATCAGTGCGGAGATAAATTTAGCTGCTGCGCGTCTTGCTCGCGACGTGGCTGACCACTGGACGGCGAAAACCCCAGAAAAACCACGCTTTGTTGCTGGGGTTCTCGGACCCACGAATCGCACTTGCTCTATCTCTCCAGATGTGAACGATCCTGGCTTTCGTAATGTCACCTTTGATCAATTGGTTGAGGGGTATGCGGAGTCCACTGAGGCGTTGATGGATGGTGGTGTTGATCTCATCATGTTGGAAACCATCTTTGATACCTTGAACGCGAAAGCCTGTGCCTTTGCTGTTGAAAAAGTCTTTGATGCCCGAGGTGTGCGCTTACCCATTATGATCTCTGGCACCATCACCGATGCGTCTGGTCGTACGCTCTCTGGGCAAACCACCGCGGCGTTTTATCACTCTTTACGCCACGTCGAACCGCTTTCTTTTGGTTTGAACTGTGCGCTGGGGCCAGCCGAATTGCGTCAGTACGTCAAAGAGCTCAGTGAGATCTGCGAAGGATTTGTTTCGGTTCATCCCAATGCCGGTTTACCCAATGCGTTTGGCGAATACGATCTCTCGCCTGAAGACATGGCAAAACATATCGACGAATGGGCCGCTTCTGGCTTTATTAACTTGGTGGGTGGGTGCTGTGGTACCACGCCCGAGCATATTCAAGCGATCAGCGAAGTGGTGGCGAAACATGCCCCCCGTGCGCGCCCCTCTCAGTCTGTGGCATGTCGACTATCAGGGCTAGAACCGCTGACTATTAATGCTGAAAGCCTGTTCGTGAACGTGGGGGAGCGCACCAATGTCACTGGGTCGGCGCGTTTTAAGCGTTTAATCGTCGAAGAACAATACGACGAAGCGCTTGAGGTGGCGTTACAGCAAGTGGAAAACGGGGCGCAAATCATCGATATCAATATGGATGAGGGCATGTTGGATGCACAGCAAGCCATGGTACGTTTTCTCAATCTGTGTGCGGCTGAGCCCGATATTGCTCGGGTACCGGTGATGATTGACTCCTCAAAGTGGGAGATCATTGAAGCCGGACTGAAGTGTATCCAAGGTAAAGGGATTGTGAACTCAATTTCTCTTAAAGAGGGGGAAGCCGCGTTTATTCAACAAGCCCACTTAGTCCGTCGATACGGTGCCGCTGTGATTGTGATGGCGTTTGATGAGCAAGGCCAGGCTGATACACGTGAACGTAAAGTCGAGATTTGCACGCGCGCGTATCACCTGCTGGTTGACCAAGTCGGCTTCCCGCCGGAAGACATTATCTTTGATCCTAATATCTTCGCGGTGGCCACCGGCATTGATGAGCATAATAACTACGCGGTCGACTTCATCAACGCGGTCGCAGATATCAAACAAACCCTGCCGCATGCCATGATTTCAGGTGGCGTGTCTAACGTGTCTTTTTCGTTTCGCGGAAACAACCCAGTGCGTGAGGCGATCCATGCGGTGTTTCTCTACCATTGCATTAAAAACGGTATGGACATGGGCATCGTCAATGCCGGCCAGTTAGCCATTTATGATGATTTGCCTGAATCGCTGCGTGTGGCGGTGGAAGATGTGGTGCTTAACAAAGACGATGGTGCCACGGAACGTTTACTGGCGTTGGCGGACAGCTACCGCGACCGCGGTGAAAACGAAGTGGCAGAAACCGCGGAGTGGCGCAGTTGGCCAGTGGATAAACGGCTTGAACATGCACTGGTTAAAGGCATTACCGAATTTATTGTTGAAGATACTGAGCTAGCTCGAGCGGCGGCGAGTAAACCGTTGGAAGTGATAGAAGGCCCACTAATGGCGGGCATGAATGTGGTGGGAGACTTATTTGGCGAAGGCAAGATGTTCCTGCCGCAAGTGGTGAAATCGGCGCGGGTGATGAAACAAGCCGTGGCCTATCTTGAACCTTATATCAACGCTGAAAAGCAGCAAGGGCAGACCAATGGCAAGATCTTACTTGCCACCGTAAAAGGCGACGTGCATGACATTGGCAAAAACATTGTCGGCGTGGTGCTGCAATGCAATAACTTCGAGATTATTGATCTCGGCGTGATGGTGCCGACCGATAAAATCCTGTCAGTGGCGCGCGAGGAGCAAGTCGACATTATTGGTTTGTCAGGCCTTATCACGCCGTCGTTGGATGAAATGGTGAATGTCGCCAAAGAAATGGAACGGCAAGGGTTTGATATTCCGCTGTTGATTGGTGGTGCGACGACGTCCAAAGCGCATACCGCGGTGAAAATAGAGCAGCACTACCAGGCTCCTGTGGTGTATGTGTCGAATGCGTCACGTGCCGTTGGCGTTTGTGCATCGCTATTATCGCCGGCTCAATGTTCAGACTTTGTGGCGCGCTTACAAAAAGAGTATGTGTCAGTACGAGAGCAGCACCAACGCAAGACACCCCGCACTCCGCCTGTCACCCTGGACGCGGCAAGGGCAAACAAATGGCAAACCGATTGGGCCCATTACACGCCGCCCCAGCCGGCGAGGCCGGGCGTCCATGTTTACGATGATGTCTCGATAGGGACATTACGTCAGTATATCGATTGGACCCCTTTCTTTATGACCTGGTCCCTGAGCGGCAAATTCCCAGCGATTTTAGACCACGAGCTGGTGGGTGAAGAAGCACGCCGTTTGTATGAAGACGCTAATGGTTGGCTCGACCGGTTTGAGCACGAAGGATTGATCGCCGCAAAAGGGGTGTGTGGTGTCTTTCCTGCCAACAGCCTAGAGGACGATATCGAGGTGTATACTGACGCATCACGGCAAACGGTGGGCACAGTACTAAACCATTTACGTCAGCAAACCAAAAAGCCACGTGGCGCCAATTATTGCTTGTCGGACTTTATCGCGCCGAAGAGCAGTGGTCAGCCTGATTGGATTGGTGCGTTTGCGGTGACAGGCGGCATTGGCGAGTATGCCTTGGCGGAAAGTTATAAAGTTGCAGGGGATGATTACAACGCGATCATGATCCAAGCGGTCGCCGATCGATTAGCAGAAGCCTTTGCAGAATACCTGCACCAGCAAATTCGGATCTCATTGTGGGGCTATGCGCCCAATGAGACGCTCGATAACGACGCCTTGATCCGGGAGCAATACCAAGGGATCCGGCCGGCTCCGGGTTATGCTGCCTGCCCTGAGCACAGCGAGAAAGGAAAAATTTGGCAGTTGCTCTCGGTAGAAGCGCATACGGGCATGACACTCACCGAAAGCTATGCCATGTGGCCAGGTGCATCTGTGTCAGGGTGGTATTTCTCACATCCTGAATCACGCTACTTTGCGGTGGCGAAGATTCAAAATGATCAACGTGACAGTTATGCGGCGCGCAAAGAGTGGAGCAGCAAAGACGCGGAAAAATGGCTCGGGCCAAACTTAAACGCCTAATGAAAAAAGACCAGCACATCACATGTGCTGGCCTTTTTTTACTCAAATAAGTCAGCGTGTAACCGCTGTACGACATGGGTCGCGTCGTGATCGTCGACCACCATACAGACATTGTGATTGCTGGCACCATAGCAAATCATGCGCAGTTTATATTGAGCAAGCGCACTAAATACCGGCGCTGTCGCGCCCGGTGTGTGATTCATCTCGTTACCGATCAGCGCAACAACCGCTAGATTCGCACAGATCTCTACCTGACATAACTGCGTGAGCTCGGCGATGGCAGCCTCCGGCAGCTGCGGTGCGTCACCCTGGGTATGGGGTTGATCCAGCGTCAGAGAAACACTGACCTCCGAGGTCGTGATTAAATCAACTGAGATTTTAAAGCGCGCCAAGATCTCAAACACCTTGGCCAAAAAACCACAAGCATGAAACATGTTTAAGCTGGTTAGTGTCACCATGGTCTGGTTGCGCCTGAGGGCTACGGCACGAAACAGCGGCGCTGAGTGTGCTTGCTCACGGATCCAGGTACCGCCTTGTTCGGGGGCTCTCGCCGCGCCGACAAATACCGGGATATGCTGGCGTACCGCGGGCACTAACGTCGATGGATGGAGGATCTTGGCACCAAAGGTAGCCATTTCCGAGGCTTCGCTAAAGCTAATTTCACTGATAGGACGAGCACGATCAGTCACCCGTGGATCGGTGGTATAAATCCCGGGGACATCGGTCCAGATGGCCAAGCTTTCTGCTCCGATCGCCTCGGCGAATAGCGCGGCACTGTAGTCACTACCGCCGCGGCCTAAGGTGGTGGTGTGTCCGTTCGCATCAGCACCGATAAACCCTTGCGTGACCACTAAATGCGTCGCTAAGCGGGGGAGTAATTGGTTCTGGCACTGTATCTTGGTTTGTTGTCGATCCGGTTGGGCACAGCCGAAGTGACTATCGGTGCGCAATAACGCTCGCGCATCGGCCCTCACCGTGGCCATGCCTCGGCTATTGAGCAAGTGAGTAAAAATATAGGTTGAGATGAGCTCACCACAAGCGACCAACGCATCCGTTAACGCTGTACTGGGAGCAGATGCTGCGGTATTTGCATAGTCGGCAATCGTTTGGTGCCAGTCATCGACTGCTGTTTGCGTGTCCTGGCAAGCGGGAAGCGCGTTTAATATCGCTTGATGGATAGCGGTGATGGCAACCAGTTTGTCTTGACGGACTTGTGGGTCGTTGATCCCTTGTGCCAGTGCAACCAAGTGATTGGTGACGCCTGCGCACGCACTGATCACCACAAAGCGGGTATGTGGGTTTTGCTCGATAACATCAGCGCTTTGTTGCATGGCATCGATAGTGCCAACGCTCGTCCCGCCAAACTTAGCGACCGAAATCGGTGGTAATGGGTTCACGTCCTTTTCCCCTCTCATCATACAAATGGGTCTTAATCAATTCATTATGGGGAACATCAGAAGTCACATCGTGACCGCGGTAGGGACCGCAAAAAAGAAGGAAGAGCAAACGGCAGGCATGGACTGCCAGAAGCGCTCCACCTGTCTTCCTGTAGGGATGACAAGTGACAGCCTGAAGGATTCAGCCTCCTAGGCCGGCAGCGTTTCGCCCCCAAGCTTACGCCACCTCGGCATTGTCTCCCCTGATTATCATACCTTGGAGTGGGGCTCCGCATGATAACTGCCTGAGAAATGCACCTCTTCTGCATGTTCAGTCCCGGGTTGGTTATCCCGTGAACAGCATTTACATTACGGGCGAGATGACAGGGTGTCAACAGCCTTTTGGTCACGATCAGTGCCTTGGCAAAATTGTCCAGCGATCACACAGTTCACATGCCAGGCAATAGGGATATGGCGAAAAAATATGCTATAACGGTCATCTGTGTGTACCAACAACAAGGAAAGGTTATGGCACGTTCAATTTCCGAGATTCAATCTTTTCAGCCCGTGGCTCGCACGTTAATGGGCCCGGGCCCCTCTGATATTTATCCTGCAGTGCTACAGGCACTCAGCCGTCCGACTGTCGGACACCTTGACCCTTTGTTTATCGCGATGATGGATGAAGTCAAACAACTGCTTCAATATGCGTTTCAAACCGACAACCCTTTTACCCTGGCGATTTCGGCGCCAGGCAGTGCCGGGATGGAAGCTTGCTTTGTCAACTTAGTTGAACCGGGTGAAAAAGTGATTGTCTGTCGCAATGGTGTGTTTGGCGATCGTATGCGGGAAAATGTCGAGCGTTGCGGCGCGACAGCAGTGATGGTCGACGATGCCTGGGGTGCCCCTGTTAGTCCAGAAAACGTTGAGGCTGCGTTGAAAGCCCATCCGGATGCCAGCACGCTTGCGTTTGTCCATGCTGAAACCTCAACCGGCGCTTGTTCGGATGCGCAAACACTGGCGAGATTGGCGCGGGAGCATGGTTGCTTAACCATTGTCGACGCCGTGACTTCACTCGGTGGCGTGCCATTGAAAGTCGATGAGTGGCAGCTCGATGCCGTGTATTCCGGTAGCCAAAAATGTTTGTCATGTGTCCCTGGCTTATCGCCTGTCACCTTCTCACCGCGTGCTGTGGCTAAAATGCAATCGCGAACCCACAAGGTACAAAGTTGGTTTCTCGATCAAAGCCTGGTGCTTGGTTATTGGAGCGGAGAAGGGAAACGCAGCTATCACCATACCGCGCCGGTCAATAGTTTGTATGCCTTGCATGAGTCGTTATTGCGGCTCTATCAAGAAGGGCTTGAGCATGCATGGCAACGTCATCAAGACATGCATCAACACCTCAAAGCAGGGCTGGATGAGCTCGGTATCACTTTTGTGGTTGATCAGCCTTACCGTTTGCCGCAGCTTAACGCGGTCACTATTCCGGATGGTGTGGACGATGCGGCAGTACGTCAGCACCTGCTCACGACCTATAACCTCGAAATTGGTGCCGGCTTAGGCGATCTCGCCGGTAAAGCGTGGCGCATTGGCTTAATGGGCTACGGGGCACGGCATGAGAATGTGGCGCTGTGTCTGAAAGCGTTAGAAAACGCGTTACGTTAAGGCGTTAAGGTATCGGGCAAGGTATGGCGAGTGGTCCATACTTTGCTTGCTTGCGGGTATAAATAGCGCGCTTCTTGTTGAATATCGCGTGCGCGTTGCTGATCACCAATTTGTAACGCAACCTGATACGCATGCTGATAGCCCGAAAAGCGTGGGCGTTGCGCGACTTGACGCAGTAAATCATCCAAGTGCTGGTGGCGTGCTACGTCAGATAAGTGCGCCAAATTCGCTTGAAAGTGACGGTCTTGTTGCGCGCGGTGCAGTTTTTGCTGCCACCATGGGTGTTGCTGATACAAGGTAAAACGCTGCGAACTTAATAAGGAATCACGCAGATAGCGATTGGCGAGGTAAACGGATGACAAGCTCAGTAAGGTCACGAGCACCAGCGCCATGATCACACTACGGCTCGCGACACGCTGACTATAACGGTGTGAAAACACGGGATAACGACGATATCGACTGGTTAAGTTGTCTAACCAATATAACCAAATCAATAACAATACCCCGTTAAACCACTGTGTGCCACTGGCTGGATAAATCATCAGGCCGGTCAGTGGTGGCAATACTAAGGCGATCAATATTCTACGTGTTCCTGACGGTGCACGTAGAATACGAAGTGTTAGCGCGGCCAACACCACAAGATAGCCGCAGGCGACAACGAGCCCCCCTTCAAGGAGCCACAGGATTAAAGCACTGGGTAAGGTCACCGGGCCGGAATGATTCGGTTGTGAGGCAGACAGTAATAGCAACGTTGACTGACCATTGCCCATGCCCACTCCAAAAAATGGCGTCATTTGCCATTGCTGCCACGCCAGCATAAGTGCGCGCTGATCGTCGGCGGTGAGCCAGTGCCAGTTGTCTTGACCACTGAGACCAAATACCGCCAAAAATGCCCCTGCCGAGATAGCGATCATCCACATACGATGCTGGCGTCGCGAGGCAAACCGGGCTAAATACACTTGTTGTAAGCCAATCGCACACAGGGCGAATAGCAACAGTAAGGGTTGCTCTTGCATCGCCAATATCGGAATCAACACGAGCGGTGTTAACGCGAGTAAGCCTTGGCTAACCGGGTGGCGATATCGACCACTGGGCTCTCTGGCCAAAATGTAGGCGGCGAGCGTGACTCCGGTTAACAATAAGGTGTGAGTCACGGCTGGAGGGAGGTGAGGGACCCATTGATCAAACATAAAGGGTGCCATGCCCGGCGGAGGCTGGTTCCCTAATACCGACAATACCGCTAACCAGGAGGCCAACAATAAGACGGCCAGTAGTTTTTGTCGTTGGGCGTGATTAAAAATAAACTGCTGTAGGGCTGAGAAAAAGCCAAAGCTTAGCGCTAAAACGATGAGCGCATAGCCACTATTGTGGCCCAGTGCCTGCGGATAAAAATAGGGCATCATCGCCAAGCAGGTCGCAAGTGCCAATGTGCCGGTCAGCCGAGTGGCTCGCCATGTGTGTTGACGGATAACCTCCAAACTGGCGAACCCAAGCGCAAATGCCAAGGTGAGTAATGATAGCGCCGCCGCCGGGTGACGTATGCCTACCAGCGGCAGAGCAACCGAGTAAAGAGGCAGACAAATCAGCCACAATACCGTTAAGGTCACCAAAAAGGGCACCGTCAACGGCTTGCGTATGACACGACTAGGCGGCAGCACTAACGTCATTATCGCTCCAACATTGGCTTGAGGAAGTGGGCCGTGTGGCTGCCGACCACATCGACAATCGATTCCGGTGTGCCTTGGGCGATGATTTCACCCCCGCCATTGCCGCCCTCAGGCCCCAGATCGATGATCCAGTCGGCCGTCTTGATCACATCTAAATTATGTTCAATAACTACAATAGTATTCCCTTGCTCACGTAGGCGGTGCAGAACATTGAGCAGTTGTTGAATATCATGAAAGTGTAACCCTGTGGTTGGCTCATCAAGAATATATAAGGTTTTACCGGTATCGCGTTTGGACAGCTCTCGGGCTAACTTCACCCGTTGCGCTTCACCGCCAGACAGGGTCGTCGCCGCTTGGCCTAGGCGCACATAGCTCAAGCCAACATCCATCAAGGTTTGCAGCTTACGCTTAATGGCTGGCACTGCATCAAAGAATTCACGCGCGTCTTCCACTGTCATTGCCAGGACTTCATCGATGGTTTTGCCTTTATAGCGTACTTCAAGTGTCTCGCGGTTGTAGCGTTTGCCCTTACACACATCACAAGGGACATACACATCCGGCAAAAAGTGCATTTCTACTTTGATGACCCCATCGCCTTGACAGGCCTCACAGCGGCCACCGCGTACGTTAAAACTAAAGCGACCCACCTTGTAGCCTCGTGCCCGTGCTTCTTGTGTGCCGGCAAACAGTTCACGAATCGGGGTAAAGATCCCAGTGTAAGTGGCGGGATTTGAGCGCGGCGTACGGCCAATAGGGCTTTGATCGATGTCGATAACCTTATCAAAGTGTCCTAGGCCATCAATCTCGGCATACGGCGCAGGATCCGCGGTCGTGGCACCGTTTAATTGCTGGTGGGCGACTTTAAAGAAGGTATCGTTGATGAGGGTTGATTTTCCAGATCCCGACACGCCCGTGACACAAGTGAGTAAGCCGACAGGTAAGTGCAGATCCACATTTTTGAGGTTATTTCCGGTTGCACCTTTGAGCGTCAACATCTTGTTGGGATCGCGCGGTATCCGTTGTGCTGGCACCGCAATCGCTTGTTTGCCAGAAAGATACTGCCCGGTAAGTGAATGCTCACTGGCAAGAATATCGTCAAGGCTGCCTTCTGCCACGATCTCGCCGCCGTGCGCGCCCGCGCCTGGGCCTATATCGATAATGTAATCCGCGGCACGAATAGCGTCTTCATCATGTTCAACCACCATCACGGTATTGCCCAGATCGCGCAAGTGCTCCAAGGTATCCAGTAAGCGCGCGTTATCTCGTTGATGCAAGCCAATCGATGGTTCATCCAATACGTACATCACACCGACAAGGCCAGCACCAATTTGACTGGCGAGTCGAATGCGTTGGGCTTCTCCCCCGGATAAGGTATCGGCGCTACGTGACAAGTTAAGGTAATTGAGCCCGACATTGACCAAAAAGCGTAACCTGTCATGGATTTCTTTCATCACCTTTTCGGCGATTTTTGCACGTTGGCCGCTAAGCGACAGTTGTTCAAAGAAATCGAGCGCCTGCTGAATGCTGAGCTCACAAATTTCTGGCAGGTTACGGTTATCGATAAAAACATGTCGAGCTTCTTGACGTAAACGCGAGCCACCGCAGCTGGCGCAGGGCTTAGTGGCAATATATTTGGCGAGTTCGTCGCGCACTGCATTAGACTCGGTATCGCGATAACGGCGCTCCATGTTATTGAGGATCCCCTCAAACGGATGCTTACGTACGCGAATATCGCCACGATCGTTGACGTATTTAAACTCGATCTCTTTCGGCCCCGACCCATATAAAAGTATATCTTGCATGGTGCCGGAGAGATCTTGCCAGGGCGTTTCTAGATCAAAACCGTAATGCTCAGACAGTGAACGCAGCATTTGGAAGTAATAAAAGTTACGACGATCCCAGCCTCGGATCGCACCACCTGCGAGACTGACCGCAGGGTTTTGAATCACGCGTTTGCGATCAAAGTACTGCTGAACGCCTAACCCGTCACAGGTGCCACACGCACCGGCGGGATTATTAAATGAGAACAAGCGAGGCTCTAGCTCTTGCATGCTGTAACCACAATGGGGGCAGGCAAAGTTAGCAGAAAAAATGATTTCTTCACCGTCGCCGTCCATCCAGCTGATGACCGCACTGCCACCCGTGAGTTCGAGCGCGGTTTCAAAGGATTCAGCTAAACGTTGTTGTTGATCGTCGCGTACTTTAAATCGGTCAACCACCACTTCGATGGTGTGTTTTTTTTGCAGCTCCAGCGTGGGTGGATCGGACAGATCACACACCTCGCCGTTGATCCGCGCACGAATAAACCCTTGAGCAGCGAGGTTTTCAAGTGTTTTTACATGCTCACCTTTTCGGTTTTTGATAATCGGTGCCAGCAGCATTAACTTACTGCCTTCAGGCAGGGCCAACACTTTATCCACCATTTGGCTAATGGTTTGTGCCGCTAGGGTGACATCATGGGTGGGGCAGCGTGGCTCTCCCACTCGGGCGTACAGCAAACGCAGATAGTCATAGACTTCAGTGATGGTGCCAACGGTGGAGCGGGGGTTATGTGATGTCGACTTTTGCTCAATCGAGATGGCGGGTGACAGCCCTTCGATATGGTCAACATCGGGTTTTTCCATCAAGGATAAAAATTGACGCGCATACGATGATAAAGACTCAACATAGCGACGTTGACCTTCGGCATACAAGGTATCGAAAGCGAGTGATGACTTCCCTGAGCCAGACAGGCCGGTGATGACAATTAGCTTATCACGGGGGATGGTCACGTTAATATTTTTGAGGTTGTGCGTACGCGCGCCTCTGACGTCGATATTGTCCATTATTATCCTACTACTCAATCAGCTCACTGGTTGGTCGTTGAGTATCGCACAGACACGACCATGACCAAACAAAAAGGCTGTATATTTACACAGCCTTTGCTCGTATCGAAAAAACCACTCGCGCCAGTGCACCTGAGGCGATTACGGATTTTTGACGGTTGCCTCATCTTTGTTACTGCTACCGAGGTAGTGATGCTGATAGCAGTGATTTGTGGCCTCAATAAAGCCCTCAACACTGCCACAATCAAAGCGCTCGCCTTTAAATTTATAGGCAAGCACACAGCCTGACTGCGCTTGTTTTAGCAAGGCATCGGTGATCTGCACCTCACCATTTTTACCTGGTGGGGTGTTTTCTAACAGATCAAAGATATCGGGCGTGAGAATATAACGGCCAATAATCGCAAGATTGCTCGGTGCATTACCGGGATCGGGTTTTTCTACCATATTGTCTACGCGGAAAAGGTCATCTTTGATCTCTTGGCCCGCAATCACCCCGTATTTATGGGTTTCATCTTCTGGCACTTCTTCGACGGCGACAATGGAGCAGCGGAACTGATTGTAGAGCGCGACCATCTGGTTAAGCACGCCGTTGCCTGGATGAATGCAAAGATCATCAGCAAGGACGACCGCAAAGGCCTCATCGCCAACTAAATCGCGTCCTGTCAGGATTGCGTGACCTAACCCGCGCATCTCATGTTGGCGAATGTAAGTGAAGGAGGCTTTTTCTATTGTATTACGAATATCGTCCAGCAGTGCTTCTTTATTGGTGCCACTGATTTGATGTTCGAGCTCATAGTTTTTATCAAAATGGTCCATAATGGCATGTTTGCCACGCCCCGTGACGATACACATACCATTGATGCCCGCTTCCAACGCTTCATCTACGCCATATTCAATCAGGGGTTTATTGACCACCGGCATCATTTCTTTCGGCATCGATTTGGTCGCCGGTAAAAAGCGGGTGCCATAGCCAGCCGCTGGGAACAGACATTTTTTAATCATCGTGGATCCTTTGTTTTATCGAGTCGCCATCAGCACGTTAGGCTGTATGTACGCCACTTACCGGCTTGCGAATAAGTGGCCACTCAGCATATATCTTATGAGGCAAAACGTTTTTATAGAGCAACAGTTTGTTATAGAGCAACAGTTTGTTATAAAGCAATAGTTTATTATCGAGCAATAGTTTGCTGGGTTACAGGCAGCGACGCAAGTCGTAAGCATACTCAGGGCGTGAGAGCGTGACGGCTTCGATATTGCTGATCCCGCTATAGCGAAAAATGTGCCATAAACGCGGCGGTAAATGCCGATAAGGCGGTGGCAGGCAAGGCATTGATGCCCGCCGCGGCAGCCCGACCGCCACCGGTAGCAAATTGCTCTGCTAACTGCACCGCGCCAGAGGGACGATTTAACGGCGCGCGGATACTGACCATCCAATCACCGCTCGGCATCGGCGTCAGTACAGCATGCGCACTGTCGGGCGCCTGGTTTGCCAGCTGATTGCCTAACATACCACTGATGCGACGCGCCCAAGCAGCATCCGGTAACAGATAAATTTTACCCCCATCTCCAGTGGTTTCAGGCGCTAGCGCTTTCGCTTTATCACGGTCACTTTGGTAGGCCTCTGCCAAGGTCGTTACAATGTCCGGATAAGCACGCATAAAAGCATCGGGGGTATCAAAGCCACACAGATGCCGATATAAGATGGCAGGAGGCATGATCAGATCATCCAGGCTGGCGCCATAGCTATTGTAATTAAGACAGTGGCCAAGCTGTTCAAGCCGATCACGTTGGCTGGCAGCTATTTGTGACTGGTGGGCGAGGGCGTTAGCGGTACGATGGAGATTATCGCCATAGGCACCAACCAGCGCCCATTCTCGATATTGACCGTGCAAAAGCTTATCAATAATTAAGGCGGTGCAGGTGTTCGCGCCGGTATGAATGTGGGCATGAAGCAAAGGCGATTGAGGCACGGCGCCGCTTTGGTGGTGATCGGCATAAAAAACCTGGGTGCCGGAGGCGAGCAAAGCGTCAAGAGCAGCTTGATTTTTGGCCATGGAGAGATCCATCACTGTGACCTGCTCAGTGGCCAGGGGAACCTGCTTTAACAGTGCAATATCACGTTTTACCCCGGTGATCAGCGTATTGGCTTCAGGGTAGGCAAGACGCCATTGCACCAATGCCGCTAGGCCGTCTGCATCGCCATTAAATACATCGAAAGCCATCCTACAACGTCCTTTTTGGCTAAGAATCACACCATGGTAACGCGGGGACAGCTGCGGTCCAAGTTACCCATTGACCTCGTCATTATCGACTGGACCTTCTTGTCCGGTAAAGCCAATTAATGAGGCGTTATTTTTCGCCCAGAACACCGCTTGGACACGGTTTTTGACGTTGATTTTCTTAAACACGTTATACAGATGCGATTTGACTGTGTGCTCACTCACCGCTAAGGCATTGGCGATATCTTGATTTGAGGCACCTGTGACCAAATGATGCAAAATCTGCTGTTCACGGTTAGTCAACACAACCGCCTGCTCGTCAATGGTTTGCTGGTGATGCTGCTGGTAATAATGGATTAAGGCAGCCATTTTATGGCGGGGCAACCAATACTCACCGGAAAACATCTTTTCAATGCCGTGACAAAGGTGATGCACTTCATCCTCTTTTTTAAATACCCCTTTGATAAAAGGCCAGCTCGCCAGCTCTTTGGCACTCAAATCATGGGCATTGAGTAAGGCGAATACGTGTTGCTCGGCAAAGGGTGCTAACGTTTGTTTGAGTTGGTCGGTAGCGGTGTCATCAAAGGCATTGAGATCAATGAGCACCAGTCCAGAGCGCGTAGTCAGTTTGGCTGCAATCTCGTGGGGAGGCACGAGTTCAACGGCACTATGTGTTTCTTTTTCTAAACACGTCATTAACGCCGAAACAGACATGCTAGGCTGGGAAATAAGAAGAAGGGTGTAATGGTCTGAAGTGGTTTCTGCTTGGTTCATAAGCATCCTACTAATGATCACTTAACCGGCGTCGCTGCGTGAGCGCTGGGCACTGTCCGTTCACAAACGCCAAGGCGAGGCAAGATTTGTATCAGTTTAAACTATTTTCATTGCTCAGGTATATCCACTTTGTGGTAACGCATTGTTACGCCATTGCAAGCGCAGAATCTGGAACCTGATCGCGTTGAAAAGTTTCGAACCTCGAGGGGGCTCGTGCTAGACTTCATGCTTATTTATCCAGTGAGCGAAATCATTTCGCGCGTAACAGCAACAATGGGAGTCACCTATGGCCAGCCGTGGCATAAATAAAGTCATCTTGATTGGTAATTTGGGCAATGATCCGGAAATCCGTTACCTTCCCAACGGCGGTGCGGTGGCGAACCTAAGCCTCGCGACCTCGGAGTCATGGCGTGATAAAAACACCGGTGAGATGCGAGAGAAAACAGAGTGGCATCGTGTTGTGTTATTTGGTAAAACCGCAGAAGTCGCCGGTGAGTATCTGCGTAAAGGCTCGCAAGTGTATATTGAAGGCCAACTACAAACGCGTAAATGGCAAGACCAAAGCGGTCAAGATCGCTACACCACGGAAGTGGCGGTACAGCCGTTTAGCGGTAGCATGCAAATGCTGGGTGGTCGCGGCGGCCAAAACCAAGGCCAGCCAATGCAGCAGCCATCGCAGCAGCAAGGTGGATGGGGTCAACCTCAGCAGCCTCAGCAAAACATGAATCAACAACCACCTCAGCAGCAAGCGGCCCCGCAACCACAATCTCAGCCTCAGTCGCAACCTCAGCAGCAGTATAATGATCTGCCTGACTTTGACGACGATATTCCGTTCTAGGCTACGTTCTTAACCAACGGCTATCTGAGCGCCATATCGTTATCGACAAAGCTTGATCGACAAAGCGCCCCGTGATTGGGGCGCTTTGTTTTTAGGATGTCGTATTGATTCACGGCATGAGATTAGGCAACGCCAGGCCCAGCTTTTAAAAAGTGAGGCAGTTGGGTTGGTGTGGGGCATTTTAATTGGCCCATCACCTGAGTCATTTGTTGAGTGAGCATTTCAATGGCATGCTCACCGCCGTGTTGACCCACGGCGCCACAAGCATAAACAAACGTTCGGCCCAGCAAGGTAAAGTCAGCACCCATTGCCATGGCCTGCGCTACGTTGCCACCGCTTTGTACGCCGCTGTCCATTAACAGTTTAATTTTATCGCCGTACTGATGCTTAATGGTTTGAATCGTATCTAACGGGGATTCGCCCACATCTAACTGGCGGCCGCCATGATTGGATAGCACCACACCATCTGCGCCCAGCGCAACCGCTTGTGCGACATCCTCAGGATTGACCAGCCCTTTAAGCACTAATGGCCCATCCCAGTTATCCCGGATCACTTTTAGGCTCTCAAAGTCGACCGCGCCCATCACGGTATTATTCATAAAGTTAGCCAGCTCGCTGGTGGGCATATTCTTGGGCATGTAAGGTTTCAAAGTCTGCATTTCAGGAATACCGGCAAGGAGTGTATGCCAGCTCCAGCTCGGACATTGCATCATTTGCGCGATATTACGAAGGTTCATTTTGGGCGGCATGGCCAAGCCATTTTTGATATCGCGAGGACGATAACCAAAGGTGGGGACATCCACCGTCACCACCAGCACTTTATACCCTGCTCGTTTGATGCGTCCCATCAGATCGTCACGGATCTCGGCATCCGTCGGGTTATACAGCTGGTACCACGCCGTGCCCTCAGAGATCTCGGCAATGGTTTCAAGACTCGCTGAGGATACGGTGCTGAGTACATAAGGAAGGTTCGCCTTATAAGCCGCTTTCGCGAGAATTTCTGGCGCTTTTGGCCACATCAGCCCTTGTAATCCGACGGGCGCGACACCGAATGGGGCGGCGTAGTGTTTGCCAAATAGTTCGACCGATAAGTCAATGTCGGGGGTCGGGGCGAGTAAATCAGATTGCAGCTTTACTTGAGTGAAGGAGCTTGCATTGTGCGCCACCCCAATTTCGTCGTGACAACCGCCACAAAGATAATCAAACGCGAAGGCAGGAATACGCTTTTTAGCTGCTTTTTTAAGCGCAGGCGTATCAGGGTATTGAGGATGATAGTAAGACATAAATATCGTATCGCTGTGAGGTGAGTGTTTAGCCCTACCCTAGCGCAGCAATTGTTAGTGATATATAGACAAAAAATAAAATACTTTTTCCAAAATCGCCTAACCCCTGATAGAACCTAGCCTCCCATAACAGGGTGGCGCGTGCTAAATGTACAACTGTTTAACTTTTTGTTTAATAAAATCGATAAATAGCTTGGTCTTCGTGTGGTTGTACTCCAACTTGGGGTAATACGCATAAGCCGATGAGCGTGGCTGCTTGAGTGCAGGCAATACGGGAACCAATAAGCCCTGATCAATTTCTTTTTGCACGGTCCCAGCCCCTCCTAAAATAATGCCCATGCCAATGACCGCAGCGCTCACTAAGGCTTCAGGATTAGGCGAGACAAAGTTTCCCGACAACTGCAAACGTGTGCCATCTTCGAAGACCCGCTCTTGAGGCTGATGGGAGTGACCATAGAGCAAAATATTATGTTGGCTTAGTTGGTCAGGGTGGGTTATCGGCGCGTGCCGAGCAAGATAGGTGGGCGAGGCAAAAAAGCCAGGCTGAAAATCAAACAGCTTTGCCGCAATATAGCTGGCAGAGTTGAAGTACTCGAGCTCGCGGCTGATCACCACATCAAGATTAAGATCAGGGAGCTGTCCTGGGGTCAAGGTGGTGAGCTCAACCTTGATTTTCGGATAAATCTCAAGAAACTCAGCAATAAAGTTGACCAGAAAACGGTTCCCTGTCACCAATGGCGCACCAATACGTAATATGCCGCTGACTTCCCCAAAGGTAGACGTGGTTTCACTGACTAATTGTTGCCAATCGTCGACCCAGGTTTTTGCTCGGTGATAAAAAAGATCACCGGCATCGGTCATCGACAAGCTTCGGGTGGTGCGTTTTAACAGTTGCACGCCAAGCTGGCGCTCAAGCCAACTCAGGCGTTTGGATAAGGCTGAGCTTGAGGTATGTAGTTGCGTGGCAGCTTGTGCTAACGAGCCCTGATCGACCACACAAATAAAGCTTTTGGTACAGGTAATCCAGTCCATGAGTCCTCTTGGGGAAGAAAAGGTAGCCACGGATGGTGGCTAGGCATTC
Organism: Salinivibrio sp. MA607; assembly: GCF_001996245.1. Lineage (NCBI taxonomy): Bacteria > Pseudomonadati > Pseudomonadota > Gammaproteobacteria > Vibrionales > Vibrionaceae > Salinivibrio > Salinivibrio sp. MA607. The sequence goes on from NZ_MUFJ01000002.1 coordinate 21,010, forward strand.
ACATTATGATCACTAAGCCTGATAATAGCGGCTACGAGCCCCAAAAGGCGACCTCAGTCAGCAGAGAATCATGGATAGAACAGCTAATGCGATTAAAGTCAGCGGAATGAAGCTGACCAACCGACTCGTTGCATTTGTCACCTTAATCGTGGTGTGCGCCATTTTCGTTTTATTTATTGGTGGCGCTATCAGTTTTCGCCAGCTGGGGATCGACTTTATCTCGCATTACGTCGATGGCATGGTCGAGGTGATTGATCAAGAGATGGCGAGCGAGCAACGAGACAATCAGTATTTTTCACGCTGGTTGCCCAAAATGCTCAAAGCCAGTGACGTGACCTCTTTGACCATCTATTCAGAAACCGGGATCTTGTATCAATACGAACAAATCCAATATCAAACGATCGCCACACAACAAGTTATCACGCGAGATATTCCGCTCGACAGTCATCCTGGTTATGCCGTGAAACTCACATTTGTCCCGCCTTATGCCGAGTTTGCGTATTCGATTGGCCCCCTCTTTTCGTTGTCGGCGGCGATTTTGGTGATTGTCCTTGGTTTAGCGTGGGGGATCGGATGGTTACGGCGGCAACTGTATGGCAGTGAAGTCTTGGAGCAGCGTGGCCGATTAGTTTTGGCGGGCCGCCTGGATGAGGCACAGCAAGGCGACCCTCGAGAATGGCCTATTCCCGCGAGTGCTGCGTTGAGTCAGCTCATTGAGGAGCTTAAAGAGGCTCGGCAGGAGCGGAGTCGTTTTGACACCTTTATCCGCACAAATACCTTTCTCGATCAGCTAACGGGAGCCGCGAACCGCGTGATGTTTGATAACCGGCTGCATACACTGGCGACCGATGATGCGAGTCAAGGCAGTGTTATTTTAGTCCGTGTCGCCGACTGGGATGAGTTGGTCGCGCAACATGGTCAAGAGGCCGCGGATCACTTGATTCAAGCTATCGGTAACGTGCTCTCTAATGCGACTCAGCGTTTTCCCGATGCCGTGCTTGCGCGTTACTTTGCGTCTGATTTTGCCATCCTATTGGTCAACCAGGCAGGGGATGAAGTGCACCCTTTCTTGGCGCAAATCACCAACGCTTTAGATAAACTGACGCCGTCAGAGGCGTTGGAGAAAGATAACTGGTTTCATTTGGGCATGACTTCTTTTGGCGCGGGGGAGCGGCGTGGCCGATTAATGGATGAAGCTGAGCGAGCGCTAAAAGCGGCGGAGCTAACAGGACAAAATGGCTGGTCACAGTTTGATAAACAACTCAGCCGTTTGGATAAACGCGGCAGTGTACGTTGGCGAACCTTACTCGAGTCGGTAATGGCGGGTGAAGGCCCCATGCTCTACCGCCAACCCGTGTTTGCACGAGATGGCAAAACCCGTCTCCATTATGAACTTTTGGGTCGAATTAAAGACGAAAAAGGTAAAGTGTTAAAAGCATCGCGCTTTTGGCCCGGGGTCGAGTGGGTCGGCATGGATGTTACTTTCGACAAGGCTACCGTGGGACGTGCGTTATGGTGGCTAAAAACGCGTGATCATATTGATAACTATGCGGTGAATGTTAGTGCATACTCACTATGTCAGCGCGAATTTGTGATTTGGCTGCGTGATGCCTTGCTACAAACTCCACGCAGTACATTAAATCGACTGCTGGTGGAAGTCTCGGAGGGCGCTTTAGTCTCGCACTTTGATGCCGCGCGACCTTGCTTACGAATGATTGCCGCGTTAGGGTGCCGACTTGTCGTTGACCAAGCAGGCAGAACGATAGTGAGCACTCACTACGTAAAAGATATTCAACCGGCTTATATCAAGCTGCATCGTAGCCTGGTCCGCAATATTCACCAACGCCCTGAAAACCAGCTGTATTTGCGCAGTGTGTTGGGCGCTTGTGAAGCAACCAGCACGGAGGTGCTTGCCGTCGGTGTGGAAACGAATGAGGAGTGGTCCGTGGTGAAAGATCTTGGTGTGGCAGGTGGGCAAGGGCGTTTGCTGGGTGCCGAAATGTCACCGCATCCTGCCCAGAAAAAGCGACGCCGCTGGGGAAAACGATGATGCTTAGGGAAAAAAAAGTATTTCAACAGGGACGTGGATGGTTAGAAGCCGTATTATTAGTCAGTATTTTGTCAGTTCTTGTCGTCATTGCGGTACCTAAGTTCTATGATTATGAAGCCGATGCGAATGTGTCAGCGTTGAAAGGGTTAAAAAGTGGTATTGATAGTGCCTCGACACGGACGTTTGCCTTGGCGAAAGCCGAGAAAATCACCGATCAGCCTGCTCAATCACTGACCGTCGACGGTATCGAAATAGGCGTAACATATGGCTATCCCCAAATCAGTGCGCTGCCTAAGTTAGTGAGCGCGCTGCAGGACACCACACGTTGGCAGATACGACGATACCCTGAACAAAACCGCGTTGACTTTATTTGGTTGTTCCATGAGCAGCCAGCGCCCGCGTGTTATTTGATGTATCAGGAGGCAACGGCTTCACAACAAGCGTCCACGACGTTGGTGATCGGTGAATCATGCCAGTCACCCGCGGCAGAAAAACAAAGGGAATGATGCGTTTTTGATGGAAAAATCATCAAAATGACAGCGCATTGAAAAAAAACACAGATCTCATTCAGGTTTAAAGCACCGTATCTTGCTGCTTACCGTGCGCGTTGATACATTTAGCTCAATTTGTCTGATTTCACAGCTTGCAGGATTAACTGACCATCATGTTTAAGAAACTTCGCGGGATGTTTTCCAACGATCTATCGATTGATTTGGGAACCGCCAATACACTGATTTATGTAAAAGAACAGGGCATTGTTCTGGATGAGCCGTCTGTTGTCGCTATTCGTCAAGACCGCGCGGGTTCTGCTAAGAGTGTGGCTGCTGTGGGTCATGATGCGAAGCAAATGCTGGGTAGAACGCCAGGTAATATTGCCGCGATCCGCCCGATGAAAGACGGCGTCATTGCTGACTTTTATGTCACCGAAAAAATGTTACAGCACTTTATTAAGTCTGTGCATGATCATAGCTACATGCGTCCGAGCCCACGAGTGCTAGTGGCGGTGCCTTGTGGTTCTACCCAAGTTGAACGCCGTGCCATTCGCGAATCAGCCGTGGGCGCGGGTGCGCGTGAAGTTTATCTGATTGACGAACCGATGGCCGCGGCGATTGGCGCTGGCCTGCCGGTTTCCGAGGCGACCGGTTCGATGGTGATTGATATCGGTGGTGGTACCACCGAAGTGGCGGTCATCTCGCTTAACGGTGTGGTTTATTCCTCATCAGTGCGTATTGGTGGTGACCGTTTTGACGAGTCCATTATCAATTATGTTCGCCGTAACTATGGCAGCTTGATTGGTGAAGCGACGGCAGAGCGCATTAAGCACGAGATTGGTTCAGCCTATCCGGGCGATGAAGTGCGCGAAATTGAAGTTCGCGGTCGTAACCTTGCTGAAGGTGTGCCACGTAGCTTTACGCTAAACTCCAACGAAATCTTGGAAGCGCTACAAGAGCCGCTGAGCGGTATCGTTTCGGCAGTGATGGTGGCGTTAGAGCAGTGCCCACCAGAGCTTGCGTCCGATATCTCCGAGCGCGGCATGGTGATTACCGGCGGCGGCGCTCTTCTGCGCGATCTCGATCGTTTACTGACCGAAGAAACGGGGATTCCGGTGGTTGTGGCGGAAGATCCACTGACCTGTGTTGCACGGGGTGGGGGTAAAGCGCTTGAGATGATCGATATGCATGGCGGCGATCTTTTTAGCGAAGATTAACGTGACTGTGCCAACAAACAGGTTGTTTTCATTATGAAACCTATGTTTGGCAGAGGACCGTCTCTGCAATTACGCCTGTTTTTCGCGCTTCTACTATCAGTCAGCCTTATGCTGGCTGATAGTCGTCTTGATGCTTTTGCCGGGGTCCGCTATTTCCTCAACACCTTGGTTGCACCGCTTCAGTATGCATCGAATGTGCCTCGTGACACCCTTGATGAATTAGTGATGCAGTTTCGCGCTCATCAACGTGTAGTGGCTGAAAATCGCGCCTTACGCAAACAAGTGTTGCAGCTCGAAAGTGATCAGCTTCTATTGGCACAGACAGAGCGCGAAAATCAACGCTTACGTGAGCTACTCGGATCGTCGTTTATTCGTGATGAACGAAAAATGGTCGCCGAAGTGATGGCGGTCGATTCTGATCCCTATAAACACCAAGTGATGCTCGATAAAGGACGCACCAATGGTGTGTATGAAGGGCAGCCAGTGATCAATGAACACGGGGTCGTCGGACAGGTTGCTTATGTCGGTGCGCATAATAGCCGTGTCTTGTTACTCACTGATCCTACTCATGCGGTGCCAGTTCAAGTGATGCGCAATGATATTCGCGTGATAGCGTCTGGCCGTGGGACCACCGCCTATATCGGTTTGGATAATATTCCGAGTAGCACGGATATTAAAGTGGGCGATAAATTAGTGACATCCGGGCTTGGCGGCGTCTTTCCTGAAGGCTATCCAGTGGGCACGGTGACAGAATTCTCGTTTGATAATAAACGTCCCTTTGCGCAAGTCACCGCGACAACCGCAGTAAAATTCGATCGGTTACGTTATCTTCTTTTAGTCTGGCCAACCCCAGAAAAAGCCGATAATGCGCCCTCCGATCGGCCTATGAGTCAATCGTCATCTGAGCAAGAAAACCCGTCATCTGACTCTGCGCCGTCGTCAGGTAGCGAGGGAGAATCACCATAATGGCAAATGTGACATTTCGTGGCCAATTGGTTATTTGGCTCTCCTTCATGGTTGCGTTGATTTTGCAGGCCGCTCCGTGGCCCGGTGAACTGGCGCCTTTTCGTCCTTCTTGGGTCTTGCTCGTCGCATTTTACTGGGTTCTGGCGTTGCCACATCGAGTGAATGTGGGGACAGCGTTAGTGGTCGGGTTGTTATGGGATCTGATGTTGGGCTCCACCTTGGGCGTTCGAGGGATGACCATGGCCATTTTGATATATATTGTCGCGCTTAATTTTCAATTACTGCGCAATATGTCCTATTGGCACCAAGCGCTTTTACTGTCTTTACTGACCTTGGCTGGAAAATTGATCGAGTTCTGGGCGGAGTATTTAGTCTCTAACGTACAGTTTAATCCTGAACAGCTTTGGGCGGGTGTGCTTAACTTCATACTGTGGCCCTGGGTGTTCTTACTATTGCGCCGGTTACGCCGTCGGTTTGCCATTCGTTAGCGAGGGACTATGCATTGTGATTTATACCTGGCCTCGGGATCGCCTCGACGCCATGAACTGCTCACCGAAATGGGCGTCAACTTTTCTCGTGTCGTCATCGATGTAGAGGAAAAACAAAACGCGAGCGAATCGCCCTATGCCTATGTCTCACGCTTGTCGCAAGATAAAGCGCGAGCCGGCGTGATACAAACGGGTGGGCACATCCCGGTACTTGGCGCGGATACCATTGTGGTTGATGGTGACCAAGTACTGGAAAAGCCGATAGATCAAGCCGATGCAACCCGGATGCTTAAACAGCTGTCTGGGCGAGAGCATCAAGTGATGACGGCCGTGACAGTGGCAAATGCCATCAAGCAAGTCACCACCGTTGTCACCACCAAAGTCTGGTTTTGTTCACTGACGGATAAGATGATTGATGCTTATTGGCAGTCGGGGGAGCCCGCGGATAAAGCCGGTGCATATGCGATTCAAGGATTGGGCGGTAAGTTTGTGACCCGTATCGATGGAAGCTATCACGCCGTCGTTGGTTTGCCACTGTATGAAACCGAGCAACTGCTCAAACAATTTTCGGTCTGAGCGCACCAACGAGTGGCGCTAGGCCCCACTTTTGAGACATCGGGGAAACCATGAGTGCGGAACTGTTAATAAACGTCACACCCAGTGAAACGAGGGTGGCGATGGTAGAGGGGGGCAACCTCCAAGAAATTCACATAGAACGTGAAGCGAAACGCGGAATTGTAGGCAATATCTACAAAGGTAAGGTCAGTCGTGTTTTGCCTGGGATGCAGGCAGCCTTTGTCGATATTGGCTTAGAGAAGGCCGCGTTTTTACACGCCTCTGATATTGTTCCTCATACCGAATGCGTATCAGAAAACGAGAAACAGCAATTTCAAGTTCGCGATATCTCCGAACTTGTCCGTCAAGGGCAAGATATTGTGGTGCAGGTGGTGAAAGATCCGCTAGGCACAAAAGGCGCGCGTTTAACCACTGACATTACCTTGCCCTCGCGCTATCTGGTTTTCATGCCTGGCGCTGCCCATGTGGGCGTATCGCAACGGATCGAGAGCGAATATGAGCGCAAACGCCTAAAAAGCATCGTCAGTGAGTATTGTGACGAGCTGGGTGGCTTTATTATTCGCACGGCCGCTGAGGGCGCAACAGATAATGAAATGGCGCAAGATGCCGCCTTTTTAAAGCGATTATGGAACAAGGTATTAGAGCGACGCGCCCGATATAAAACCAAGTCCATGCTGTATGGCGAGCTTGCGTTGGCGCAGCGCATTGTCCGTGACTTTGTCGGCACTGAGTTAGACTTGATTCGGGTCGATTCCAAACAGGCCTATGAAAAGCTACAAGAGTTTACCTCCGAATTTGTGCCTGAATTAGCCGATAAGTTGGCGTATTACGACGGACAAGCGCCCATCTTTGATATGTATGACACGGAAAACGAAATTCAACGATCGTTAGAGCGTAAAGTACAGCTAAAATCGGGCGGCTACCTGATCATCGACCAGACGGAAGCGATGACCACCATCGACATTAATACCGGCGCCTTTGTTGGACGCCGCAACCTCGATGAAACCATTTTTAATACCAACATTGAAGCCACTCGCGCTATTGCACGCCAGCTTCGGATGAGAAATCTGGGCGGGATCATCATTATCGACTTTATCGATATGAGCACGGATGAGCATCGCCGTCGCGTGCTGCACTCGCTTGAGCAGGCATTGAGCCAAGACAGAGTAAAAACCAACATTAATGGCTTTACCCAGTTAGGCTTGGTCGAAATGACCCGTAAGCGGACACGAGAAAGCATCGAACACGTGCTGTGTGGCGGGTGTCCGACGTGTGACGGGCGTGGCTCGGTCAAAACCGTGGAAACCGTCTGTTATGAGGTGCTGCGAGAAATCACTCGGGTCAATCGTACCTATGATGCGGATAAGTTTGTTGTCTATGCCGCGCCGGCAGTCATTGAAGCCCTTGCCGGTGAAGACTCTCACCTTGTGGCTGAATTGGAAATATTTATTAGTAAGCAAGTCAAAGTGAAGTCAGAGCCTTTGTATACACAAGAACAGTTTGACGTAGTAATGATGTAAGCCATGGCTTGGGTGAGAAAAAGTGTCAGCTGGTTAATGACCAGCGTGATCAGCATGATAGTCATCACCGCCTTATTGATAGGCGGTTTGCGCTTTCTATTGCCTAATGTTGAGCTTTTGCAAGCGCCGTTACGGCAATGGGTGTCTGAGCAGACGGGGTTCAGTGCGCAACTTGAGGGCATTGCCGGGCAGTGGCGTAATTTGACCCCTTCACTGACATTAAAAAATGTCTCTCTAGCGACGAGCGATAATGGATCGGCGCTTTTGACGGCTCAGCATATTGATTTACAGCTTGATGTCTCCGCAACACTGATGCGTTGGCAACCGGTTTTTTCTCATGTAACACTCGATGGCCTGGTGCTGGATACCGGTCAGTTGCCAGAAAAAGACACGGGTACCAATGTGCGTGCCCGGCTTGAAGATCTCTTCCTTGCCCGTTTGGGCCAATTCTCGATACCGAACGCCAAAGTCATCCTGGTGACCCCATCGCTTGAAACAGAAGTATTAACTATCAAGGATCTCTTTTGGCGTAATCAAGCAGGACAACATCAGGTACAAGCGCGAATTGGGGTAAAAGGCACCCAGTTAGAAGCCGTGCGTGTTAAAGCCGCTTTCACTGAAACCCAAGGCGTCGACACCCTGACTGGCGATTTTTATCTTGCCAGTGAAGCGATGGATCTCGCGCCGTGGCTCACGCAAACATTGACGCCCTCAGTGACCATTGATGCGGCGCGTTTAGATGCCCAAGCCTGGGTGCGCGTGGAACGCGGCCAACCCCGTGATGCGTTGTTATCGATTGATGATCTCGCGCTCAAATGGCATGACAGCGCGGAAGAGGCAAAAACCTGGGCGGTGAAAGATAGCCAAGTCCAACTGACCGCAGAAGGCAAACGTGCGTGGCGCGTGGATACGGACGGAATATGGGTGAAGCAAAATGCCACCACAGCCCCTGCGATTTCTCGGCTGTCATGGCAAGGAACGAACGAGCGTTGGCGTCTCAATGCGGCCGACCTGGATATTGCCTTATTACAGCCTTTACTCGGCTTGGTCAGTCAGTCGGAACAACAGCACCGTATAGCGGCCGCGCTGGCACCGGCGGGCCAGGTTGAATCCCTCGCATTAAGCAAACAACCGACAACGCCGCTACGCTATCAAGCGACACTGACCGAGGTGTCGGCCGAACGCTGGGGGTATTTTCCGGCGTTTCATGGCTTAAATGCTACCCTATCTGGCGAGGGAGGACGTGGTCAGGCACAGCTTGAACTTGGCGCGCAGTCGCTGCCATATGGCGACTTTTTTCAAGCGCCTTTGCCACTTGAACAAGGTCAGCTCACCCTCAATTGGCAACCGACGAGCCAAGGCGTCTCGATTTGGAGCGAAAAGGCAGCGGTCACCGGTGCAGATGTTCACGGAACCGGCGCCTTTCGTCTTGATATTCCCAAGCAGGGGGCGCCATTTCTTGCGCTTTACGCCCATGCCGATGTGACCGATGCCGGACAAACGTGGCGTTATTTGCCAACGCGCGCCCTGCCTGAATCATTGACCGGATATTTATCACGTGCCATTCAAGGAGGCCAAGCCGAGGGCAGTGAAATCCTTTGGTTTGGTGCCCTAGATAGTTTTCCATACCGTGAGCATGATGGCATTTTTCAAGCCAAAGTGCCGCTGCGCAATGGGGCATTTAGCTTTGATACCGCCTGGCCGACGCTGACAGAGCTTGATGCGACACTCTTGTTCGACAACGCAGGCCTGACGATTGAGGGTGATCATGTTCGCTTAAACGATGCCGTCAGTCGTCAGGTTCAGGCAAACATTGTCGACATGACCGAGGCAGACAGTCGCCTTGAACTCAAGGCCTCGCTCTCGGCGACAGGAGACGCGGTGCACCGCTATATGCTGGCCACCCCATTAGTGGATACGGTCGGTGCCGCCTTAACTCATATCAACGTCGACGGATTAGTCAATGCGCAGTTAGGTTTATCGATCCCGCTTGATGGTGAGCAACCTCATGCAACCGGCAAGGTGGACTTTGCGGGCAACCAAGTCAGGATTCAAACGCCTGCTATGGCCTTGGACAATGTCTCGGGGGCACTGTCGTTTGACGACGATGGCATCACGGCCCAATCGATGAGTGCTCAGTGGCTGGGGCAAGCTATCAACCTAGATCTTGCGGGCGAAGCTGCCTCTGCCGGCTATCAGTTGGATGTAGGTATCGAGGCGGATTGGGACATAGTGCCATTGCTGAACCAGTTATCGCTGCCGCTCAAGCCTTACCTTTCTGGTGGCGCACGTTGGCAGGCTGGGCTCGATCTTACCCTTCATGATACGGGGTTTGACTACCAGCTCGGCATTGATGTCGATACGACACCACTGCAATCAACGCTGCCTGCGCCGCTTCACAAACCGCGCTGGCAAAAAGGGCAGGCGCATATAGAAGCAAGCGGTAACCGTGAAGGGTTAACGGGGCGCGTACAGTTGCCAAATGTGAATTATCAAGCACGAATTAATACCCAAGGTGCGACCCCAGAATTTGTGTCCAGTCAGTGGCAAGTTGGCGATAAACAACCCACACTCCTCGCCACTCGCGGTCATCGCTTTGATCTGGCACTTGCACGCTTGGATGTAGACGCGTGGCACGCAGTGTGGAAACACGTGCGGCAAGCATGGCCGGATCGGCAACATCAATACCCTGGCTTACCGATACCGCAACGTGTGAATGTCAAAGTCGATCAACTCTCGGCCGGGAAGCTCGCTTTTCATGACTTATCAGTGGCCGCGCGTCAAAAAGCGAAGGGATGGCATGTGCTGGTCGGCAGTCAGGAGCTCAGCGGACAAGCAAACTGGCCAATAGAAGGTCGTTTAGCTGTCGATATTGATCACTGGCATATCCATCGACAGCCGTCCGACCAGACCCAACCTACCGACGCACCACTCTTTCAGCCTGTGGATCCCCAAGCCACGGCTGCAGACAAAGCCTTACTGGCGGCCATTCCGCCATCACGCCTCACGATTGATGATCTTTGGTTAGAAGGGTATCGACTGGGACGTGTCGAGGCCGTTGTCAATAAACACGATCAGCAGCTAACACTGTCGTCACTGACGGTAAAAAGCGGCAATAACCATGCAGCGGTCAATGGGCATTGGCGGATAGATAAACAAGGGCGCCATCAAACCGCATTGACGTTAGCACTGGGTGGCGAAAGTACCTCGGATCTCATGGGACGATTTGGCGTCAGTGGTGGGATCCAAGATGCAAGCTTTACCACCCAAGCCGCACTGAATTATGCCGGTTTACCTTGGCAAGCTGATATATCCAGCCTCAATGGCGAGGTAAGTGCGGATATCCAAGACGGTTATATCAGTGGTGTTGGTGGCGCGGGCAAATTGTTAGGGTTATTTAGCTTAGATTCTATTTTGCGTAAAATTCAGCTCGATTTCTCGGGCGTGTTTGACGATGGGCTGGCGTTTGATGACATCACGGGGCGGGCCGTGATCACAAATGGCGTCTTGGTCACCGATAATATCCGCATGGATGGCATTGCCGGTGATATGGTTATCAAAGGTATTGCCAATTTAGTGGAAAACCAAGTCAATGCGGATGTGCGTTTTACGCCGGATATTACCTCAGGGATCCCGGTATTAAGTGCCTTTGCGGTTACGCCGCAAACCGCGCTGTATGTACTCGCGGTGACGACAGCAATTTCTCCGGTGATGGATGTGTTTACCCAAGTACGCTACCAGGTGACAGGTTCGATTGGCACACCAGATATTCGGGAAGTGTCGCGTAACCAAGAAGCGTTAGCCCTTCCCCCCGAAGCGACTGAACGATTGCGCGAGCAGGCAGAAAAAGCCAAGGAGTGAGCATGATGAAAGCCGGTGTTATCCAAATGACATCCAGTGCCGATCCCGCCCATAACATGAAGACACTGCAAGCCAGTTTGCACCGACTCAGTGATCAAGGCGTGAAACTGGTGCTGACCCCAGAAAATGCGTTAGTGTTTGGCGGGAAACGTGATTATCAACGTCATGCTGAACGATTGGGCCATGGCCCGTTGCAGCAACAGCTTGCCAAGTTGGCGCACCAGTACGACCTTTGGTTAGTGGTGGGCGCTTTTCCCATCCAAAATGACAACGGGCTGCTGAGCAGTACCAGTTTAGTGTTCGATAATGCCGGGCATCTTCGGGGCAGCTACGATAAATTACATTTGTTTGATGTCGAGGTGGCTGATGCGCATGGCCGGTATCGAGAATCAGATTACTTTGCCGCGGGCGACCAACTGTCGACGGTGAATACGCCCTTCGGTTGCCTAGGGTTGAGCATTTGTTACGATCTACGGTTCGCGCCTTTGTACCAAGCGCTACGCGCGCAAGGGGCCGACGTCATCACCGTGCCGGCAGCTTTTACCCGCGTGACCGGTCAAGCGCATTGGGAGCCCCTGCTACGCGCTCGGGCAATTGAAACCCAGTGTTGGATTATTGCCGCAGGCCAGTGTGGCGAGCACAGTAAAGGGCGGCAAACCTGGGGGCACTCGATGATTATTGATCCCTGGGGGCAAGTGGTCACATCCCTGGGGCGTGAACCCGGGGTGACGTGGGCAGAGCTTGATTTTAGTGTCAGTGAATCCATTCGGGGCAAGATGCCCGTACTGTCTCATACCCGGTTGCAAAGCCAACTGAAATAGCGCACCCTCGGCGCGTTATCTTTTTCTTTCGGCTGCCAGCTCGGCGGCCACAACCAAGAGTAAGCGAATGAGTCTGGAACAGGTCGAAGAAACCTTACTGCGCCCGGCGGGCGTGAGTGAGTCGCAGCTTCATGCGACGCTGGCGCACTTAAGCGGTCGCCAGATTGACTATGGCGATATTTTCTTCCAATCCACTTGGCATGAATCGTTAGCGCTGGAAGACAGCATTATTAAAGACGGCTCCTTTAATATCGACCGTGGCGTTGGTGTCAGAGCAATTAGCGGAGAAAAAACCGGCTTCGCGTATTCTGATCAACTTACCATTGATGCGCTGATGCAAAGTGCGACTGCGGCGCGGGGCATTGCACCTGTGGGTGGACACGGTAAGGTCAGCGCCTTTCGTGCCGTCCAAGCGACCCCTTACTATGGGCCCATTGATCCGCTGGGAAGCCTGACGCGTGAGCAGAAAATTGATTTATTAAAAGAAATCGATAGCTATATTCGTGCTAAAGAGCCACGCGTCAAAGAAGTGAATGCCAGTTTAAACGGCTTGTATGAGCAAGTGCTGATTGCAGCGACGGACGGTACCTATGGCGCCGATATTCGTCCTTTGGTGCGCTTATCGGTCTCAGTGTTAGTTGAGCAAGATGGTCGTCGTGAGCGCGGCAGTGCTGGTGGCGGTGGCCGCTATGGTTACGAGGTCTTTTTGCACGAGCAGGCGGGTAAGTCGCGCGCGTTGCAATTTGCTGATGAAGCTATCCGTCTCGCGCTGGTCAACCTTCGTGCAGACGCGGCACCAGCAGGGACGATGCCCGTGGTGTTGGGCGCAGGTTGGCCGGGCGTGTTGCTGCATGAAGCGGTCGGTCACGGGTTAGAAGGGGACTTTAACCGCAAAGAGTCATCGGTATTTACCGGTAGCCTTGGTGAGCAAGTAACCTCTCCTCTGTGTACCATCGTTGATGACGGCACCATGAATGATCGTCGCGGCTCGTTGAGTATCGATGATGAAGGGGTGCCAGGCCAGTACAATGTATTGGTCGAAAATGGCGTACTCAAAGGCTATATGCAAGATAAGCACAATGCCAAACTCATGGGTGTGGCGCCCACCGGGAATGGTCGTCGCGAGTCTTATGCACACTTGCCGATGCCACGCATGACCAATACCTATATGTTAGGTGGAGACAGTACCCCTGAATCGATCATTGCCAGTGTTGAGCGAGGCTTATATGCGCCGAACTTTGGCGGCGGGCAGGTCGATATCACCTCGGGGAAATTTGTATTCTCTACGTCAGAAGCTTACCTGATTGAAAAGGGTGAAATCACTACTCCGGTGAAAGGCGCGACCTTAATTGGTAGTGGTGTTGAAGCCATGCAGCAGGTATCGATGGTGGGCAATGATCTGGCGATTGATCCTGGCGTTGGGGTTTGCGGGAAAGCCGGGCAAAGCGTGCCTGTTGGTGTTGGGCAACCGACATTGAAATTAGATGCGATGACCGTCGGTGGCACCGAATCTTAACCAATCTACGCCAGTGCGAGGCACTGGCGTATTGTTTTATAGGCTTTGGTCGTAAAAGCCTTTGAGATATTGGAAGATCTCGCGATAGGCCTTGGGCGGCTTATTTTGCTGTTGCTCTTTTTGAGCCTGACGTGCCAACTGGCGTAAACGCTGACGGTCAGCATCAGGATACTGTAAGAGCGCATCACTAATCGCACTATCGCCCTGATCGATAATACGATCGCGTAGCTGCTCAATTTTTTGTAGCGCCATGCTATGTTGAGCATGTTTGTTCTGCAACTTATCGAGCGCTGCTTGTATCGGTTCAGGATCGCGCGATCGCATCAATTTGCCCACGTACTGGAGCTGGCGTCGACGGGCTTCGTTTTTTAAACGTTGTGCGTCGAGAATCGCAGAGAGCAAGTTGTCATCAAGCGGGAATTTTTCTAATACCGCGGGTTTGAGTTTAACCAGCGCTTCGCCGAGCGATTGTAAAGCAAGCATATCGCGCTTCATCTCGGACTTGCTGACCCAGATGATTTCTTCCTCTTCCTCCCAGGGAGCGGGTTTATTTTTACGGCCCATGTTCAACCTCAGTGAGAATGTGCAATGACACGTATGTTAACAAGAAACGCGCCCAAACGCGGGCTTTTTTATCATAGCCTCGCTGAGCTCACGATGTCGAACTCGAATGCGAATCAAAAAGGTCAACTATGAGTGTGAAACAACAGGTCGCTGAACAAGAGCAGCAGCTTCGCCAAGCGGTAAGTCGTGCGCTAGATATGGCGTCGGCGCGAAGTGATCAAGCCGAAGTCGCTATCACCAAAAGTACCGGCATCAGTGTAAGCTCGCGAATGGGCGAAGTCGAAAACGTTGAATTTAATCAAGATGGTGCGCTCGGCATCACCGTGTATCGCGATCAGCGTAAAGGCAGCGCCTCCACCACCGATTTATCTGAAAAAGCGATAGCTAAAACGGTCGAAGCCGCGTTAGAAATCGCGAGCTATACCTCGCCCGATCCCTTTGGTGGTCCGGCGCCGAAAGACTTGATGGCGTTCGACTACCCGGATTTGGACTTGTTTTATCCGGATGAGCCCGAACCGGATACCGCCGCTGCATTGGCGATTGAAGCTGAGCAAGCAGCCCTGAATCATGACAGCCGGATCAAGTTCAGTGATGGTGCCAGCTATGACAGTCACTATGGGATCCGAGTATATGGCAATAGCCACGGTATGCTCGGGAGCTATCCGTCAAGTCAACAGGCGCTAAGCTGCTCGGTGATTGCGCAAAGCGAGGGCGGCATGGAGCGTGATATGAGCTACACAGTGGCGCGTGACAAAGCCGATTTATGGACCCCTGCATTTGTCGGGGTTGAAGCGGCCAAACATGCGGTTGCCCGTTTGAACCCGCGCAGTGTCTCGACATGCCAAGTGCCCGTGATGTTCGATCGTAGTGTCGCAACGGGGTTGTTTGGTCATTTGGTCATGGCGATTAGCGGATCGGCACTGTACCGCAAATCCTCGTTCTTATTAGACAAAAAGGACGAGCAGATATTTCCGCATTGGCTCACTATTAATGAATTGCCCCATGTGCGTAAAGGGGCCGCCAGTGCGCCGTTTGATAGCGAAGGGGTGATCACACAAGACAGACGCATTATTGAGCAAGGGATCTTGAAAACCTACCTAGCGACCAGTTATGCCGCCCGTAAGCTAGATATGGCACCCACAGGTCATGCCGGCGGGATTCATAACTGGTACGTGAGCCACACGGGCCAAGATACGGATACCATGCTTAAAACATTAGGAACCGGATTGCTGGTTACCGAACTGATGGGGCAAGGTGTTAACCCAGTCACCGGCGATTACTCACGCGGTGCCGCTGGTTTTTGGGTGGAAAAGGGCGAAATACAGTACCCAGTCAGTGGGATCACCATTGCTGGTAACTTGAATGACATGTTTGCCAATATCGTCGCCATCGGCACTGACATTGAAACCCGTAGTCAGATTCAAACCGGGTCGATCATTATTGATTCAATGAAGGTGGCTGGCGAGTAAGGTGTTTTAGCCACTCGACCACGACCCTCGGCAATCAGAACGTAGCGCTGCAATTAGGACGAGGTAAAAAAGCCGAGGCAAAAAAATAAACCAAGCACGAGCGCTCTCGTGCTTGGTTTTTTTTACTCAGCAGTGCCGCCTATTTTACTCAGCGGTGCCTGTTTTATCCGGCGATAAAAGCGATTAAGACCGCGCCGAGTACCAAACGATAGATAACAAAAGGGAGCATTCCCACGCGCGTGACCAATTTTAAAAACGCGTGGATACAGGCATATGCACTGACAAACGAAACCAACACGCCCACACCGATTGGCGCTAACGCAACCGGCTCAGGACTCGTTGCCAGTTGCAAACCAAGGTAGGAACCCGCCAGAGTGATGATCGGAATCGACATCAAAAACGAGAATCGTGCCGCGGCTTCGCGTGTGTAGCCCAGCATTAAGGCGGCGGTGATGGTCGCGCCAGAGCGAGATGTCCCTGGGATTAATGCCAGCGCTTGTGCGATACCAATCAACCATGCCCGCGACTGGGTGGTTTGGTATTCGTCATTGGCAAGCCGCGCGTGACGATCGGCCCACCACAATAGGGCGCCAAATACCAAGGTAGTGGCTGCGATCACCCATACCGAGCGTAAGTACAATTCTATCAAGTCTTTTAGGAACAGCCCGGCAAGACAAGCTGGGATAGTCGCTAAGACGATCATCCAAGCTAATTGACTATCGCGGCTGTGTTTTCCTGCTAAGGATGCGAAAAACGCGCCGAGCAAATTCCGGACTTCACGGCGAAAATAGCCGATGACTGCCGCCAACGTGCCCACATGCACGGCCACATCAAACGCTAACCCTTGATCGGCCCAACCAAATAACTGGGAAGGGAGGATCAGGTGCGCGGAGCTGGAAATGGGAAGAAACTCAGTCAGTCCCTGAATCAAGGCTAAAAAGAAGGCTTCGAATAGGCTCATGATGATGATTGATCCTTCAAATAGGCCGGCGTATCAATAGGCCATAGTGGTTGGTGCTGGTCAAATGCCTGCCAAAGTTGAGCGAAGGTACGACCATCTCCCGGCACCGCTTGTGTTGGACACAGTTCGGCGAGCGGCCAAAGGGTAAAAGCAAATTTATAGATATCGTTGCGGGGTAAGGTAGGGCCACTGGGTTGACAGTGATCACCAAAGATGAGTAAGTCGATATCCAAGGTACGATCGCGATACTTAATGTCATCACGCTGACGGCCATGCTGCCGTTCGATATCGCGGATGGCCTGCCAAAAGGTCTCTAATGGCTGGGCGGTATGAAGTTCGGCAATGAGATTATAAAAGTTAGGGCCTTCAAACCCGACCGGCTCGGCTTCAAAAATGCGAGAAAACCGACACTGTGGATCGAGTTGACGCAGAGCGTGAACGGCCGCTTCAATATGAAAATCGCGCTCAATGTTCGAGCCGATACTGACTAATGCTTGTGTCACCGTGTGCCTCGCTCTATAACAACGCCTACAGACTGTGCGGGCGCCACAGCGCCGGGTTTGGCGACGCGGATTTTCACCCAAGGCACGCCAAATTGAGATTGGATCAGGCTCGCAACCTCTTCGGCGACGCGCTCGATGAGTGCGCAGCGGCTGGCTTGAACGTGGGCAATAACGGCGTCACTGACGCTAGCATAATCAAGCGCAAGGGTGACGTCATCCTGTTGGGCCGCAGGGCGATTGTCGTGCGCCATTTCAATATCGAACACCAACTTTTGCTGGATGGTTTGTTCCCAATCGTAAACACCGATAGTGGTGTACACGTCGAGTTGTTCTATGAATACGGAATCCATGTTTTTTCACACTCCGTGACAGGTCGGATACCACTGTGGTAAGAAAGTTCGTATCATTGGATGTGTCCATTGACAGATGGATACGTGATACGTTCCGATCCATGATAGGTTTATCGATGAACGTGGGCGCACTATAGCAACGAATGCGGCACAAACTCTAGGGATTTCACATGACTGCACTGGCCATTGCCATCATCATCGCTGCCTACTTACTCGGCTCTGTTTCTAGTGCCGTTCTGGTTTGTCGTGCCTTTGGCTTACCCGATCCCAGAGATCAAGGGTCTAAAAATCCAGGCGCGACCAATGTTTATCGGCTCGGTGGACGGTTTGCGGCGGCACTGGTGCTGTTATGCGACATGCTCAAAGGCACGATCCCGGTGTGGCTTAGTTACTTAGTCGGGATCAATCCTTTTTTACTGGGGCTAATCGCGATTGCTGCATGCCTTGGTCATATTTATCCGGTGTTTTTTCATTTTCGAGGCGGGAAAGGGGTTGCTACCGCGCTCGGCGCAATGGCACCGATCGGGTTAAGTCTCACTGGATTGCTGGTCGCCACCTGGGGGCTAGTCTTGGTCTTAACCGGCTATTCGTCATTAAGCGCGATCGTCACCGCGATTGTCGCCCCGCTGTTTACCTGGTGGATTAAGCCGCAATTTACCATGCCCGTAGCCATGCTTTCTTGCCTGATTTTATTTCGCCATTACGACAATATCCGACGGTTATTGGATGGAGAAGAAAAGCCTGTTTTACTTCGTTGGTGGCGGCGAGAGCGATAGAGCGCGATACAAGCGCGATGCACCGAGCGAGATACCACCGTGCCTAAATCAAAAAAGACAGCCGATGGCTGCCTTTTGGGGATGATTGCACTATTTTCGCGATGGTGCGACTTATTAGGGTGCGACGTATTGATACGCCACGGGTTATCGCGTCATGTCATGAGTCTGTCTGTTCACTATCAACAGCCGCGAGTGTGTCTAGTGGCCAACGAGGCTGAGCTTTAACTCCGAGTCCCATATGCTCACCGTTTTTAAGTCGCTGCATGCCCGCGTAGGCGATCATCGCGCCATTATCGGTGCAAAATTCAGGGCGAGGATAGAATACATCGCCGCCACGTTTTTTGGTCAGCACATCGAGCTTTTCACGTAGATAACGATTAGCACTGACTCCACCGGCAACCACCAAACGATTCAGGCCACATTGGTCTAAGGCGCGTTTACACTTAATTGCCAGCGTATCGACGACTGCATCTTGGAATGCATAGGCAATGTCTGCTCGTGTTTGATCATCGGTGTCGTTGGCGGCAATGGTGTTGGCCGCAAAGGTCTTCAGGCCAGAAAAGCTGAAATCTAACCCTGGGCGGTCAGTCATCGGACGCGGAAAGGTAAAGCGGCCATGGGTGCCTTTTTCGGCGAGTTTCGACAGCAAGGGCCCTCCCGGATAGTCAAGGCCCATTAGCTTGGCGGTTTTATCAAACGCCTCACCGGCAGCATCATCAATCGATTCACCTAAAATACGGTATTGGCCAATGCCTTTCACCTCTACTAATAAGGTGTGGCCGCCTGACACCAGCAAGGCGACAAAAGGAAAAGCGGGCGGATTGTCTTCAAGCATGGGCGCGAGTAAATGACCTTCCATATGGTGAACACCCACGGCGGGCACTTGCCATGCATACGCAAGACTGCGGCCAATGGTGGATCCAACCAGTAACGCACCGACTAAACCTGGGCCGGCAGTATAGGCGATGCCATCGAGTTGGTCGGGTGTAAGGTTCGCTTGCGCCATGGCCGCTTTAATTAAGGGCAAGGTCTTTTTGACATGATCGCGTGAGGCCAGCTCGGGAACAACGCCGCCATAATCGGCATGCAGTTTTACCTGACTGTAAAGTTGGTGTGACAAAAGCCCTGCCTGATCGTCGTAGATCGCAACGCCGGTTTCGTCACAAGATGTCTCTATGCCTAAAATGCGCATCATAACCTCAGGTTAACAGCCGATAGATTGTGTATTTAAGATCATTGCCCACATGATATAATGTGATGATCGAAGCGGAGAAGAGAGGGTCAGAATAGACTGACCGTGCGCGCAATCTTACATGGCTTAGAAGTAATTCGCTAGATGCGCTTTACATTCACCCCTTCTTCGGATTAGAATTTCGCACCATTTTTAATCAAGGCTGGCCAATTGTTCGCCAGCAGTAACTGACAACCCCCGAGGTGAAAGGCACATGCCAGTAGTTAAAGTACGTGAAAACGAACCATTTGACGTAGCACTGCGTCGCTTTAAGCGCTCTTGTGAAAAAGCAGGTATTCTTTCTGAAGTTCGCCGTCGTGAGAACTATGAAAAGCCAACTACCGTTCGCAAACGCGCTAAAGCCGCTGCTCAAAAGCGTCACCTGAAAAAGTTGGCACGCGAAAACCAACGCCGCGTACGTATGTACTAATAACGATAGATTCAGGAAAATGCTATGGAATTGCTTGAACGTCTAAAAGACGCGCAAAAAACGGCGATGAAACAAAAAGACAAAGCGCGCCTCGGTACGCTTCGTCTGGTAATGGCAGCAATCAAGCAGCAAGAAGTGGATACGCGTCAGTCGCTAAGCGATGATGAAATCCTGGCTGTGTTGACCAAAAATGTAAAGCAGCGCCGTGATTCCGTAGCCCAGTACCAAGCAGCCGGTCGTGACGACCTTGCCGATGTAGAGCTTGCTGAGATCGCGGTGATAGAAGAATTTCTACCCCAGCCTCTGAGCGATGACGACGTCGACGCATTGGTGAAAGCAGCCGTTGAAACAACGGGTGCCTCGTCAATGCAAGACATGGGCAACGTCATGGGGGTATTAAAACCCCAAGTGCAGGGCCGTGCTGATATGGGGAAAGTAAGCCAGCGTGTTAAAGCGCACCTAGGCTAGATATTCCTCACTTTATAACAAGCCGTGCTTTCCATTATGGACGGCGCGGCTTGTTTGCTTCTCTCCTTATAAATTTCAGGTTATGGCAGGCAGAATCCCGCGCGCATTCATTGATGACTTGCTTTCACGTCTCGACATCGTTGAGATCATAGATGCACGGGTCAAGCTCAAGAAAAAAGGCAAAAACTATAGTGCCTGTTGCCCGTTCCATAACGAGAAAACCCCCTCATTCAGTGTGAGCCAGGATAAGCAGTTTTATCACTGCTTCGGATGTGGTGTGCACGGTAATGCGATTGACTTTATGATGGAATTCGAACGGCTCGAATTTCCGGAAGCGATCGAAGAGCTAGCCAGTGGTCTGGGTTTAGAGGTACCTCGCGAGCAATCGTCGGGTGGTTCCGCACGGCCCAGCATGCCAAGTGATGATAAGCGCCAAATCTACGAGATGATGGAAGCCATTGCGCGTACCTACAGCGGTGAATTACGCACCGATGCTGGGCAAGTGGCCATCGATTATCTCAAACAGCGCGGATTATCCGGAGAAGTGGTAAAACAGTTTGGTGTCGGGTTCGTTCCTGACCAATGGGATACGATTAAGCGACGTTTTGGGCGCAGCCAAGCCGATCAGCAGCAACTGTTAACGGCAGGGATGCTGATTGAAAATGACAATGGCCATACTTATGACCGTTTTCGTGGCCGCATTATGTTCCCGATTCGCGATCGACGTGGTCGTGTGATTGGTTTTGGTGGCCGGGTATTGGGAGATGGCACGCCTAAATACCTTAACTCACCTGAAACCCCGATCTTTCATAAAGGTCGTGAGTTGTATGGTTTGTATGAGGTGATGCAGTCTTACCGCCACCCCGAACGTATTTTGGTGGTTGAAGGCTACATGGATGTGGTGGCGTTGGCGCAATTTGGCGTTGACTATGCGGTTGCCTCATTGGGGACCTCTACCACAGGTGAACATATTCAAACCCTGTTCCGGCAAACCAGTACTATACTGTGTTGCTACGATGGTGATCGTGCCGGTCGTGATGCGGCATGGCGTGCGATGGAGCAAGCCCTGCCTTATATTCATGATGGTCGGCAGCTGAAGTTTATGTTTTTGCCCGATGGCGATGATCCTGACTCCATGATCCGCCAAGAAGGGAAAGAAGGTTTTGAGCAGCGCTTAAGCGAGGCGCAAAGCTTATCGACCTTTATGTTTAATACCTTGCTCAAGCAGGTGGATACCAGTAGCCGAGAGGGCAAAGCCAAGCTAGCTAACTTAGCCGTGCCACTGATTGAGAAAGTGCCGGGTGATACGTTGCGTCTTTATTTACGTAATACGTTAGGGCAAAAGCTCGGTATTATGGATGATCACCAGTTGGATACGCTAATCA
Organism: Salinivibrio sp. MA607; assembly: GCF_001996245.1. Classification (NCBI taxonomy): domain Bacteria; kingdom Pseudomonadati; phylum Pseudomonadota; class Gammaproteobacteria; order Vibrionales; family Vibrionaceae; genus Salinivibrio; species Salinivibrio sp. MA607. The sequence goes on from NZ_MUFJ01000002.1 coordinate 42,653, forward strand.
GCCGGCAAGGACAACCTGTTAAGGTCCATGGTCAGCCTGACATTAAGCGTACACCCATGCGTGAGGTGATTGCCTTATTGGTGCAGTACCCCATGCTTGGTCAAGAAGTGCCGCCGTTACCCTCGGCAGACACCATTGATTTACCCGGGTTAGCGTTGTTAAACCCGATCCTTGAGATCTGTCGACAGCGCCCCCATATCACTACCGGCCAGTTGCTAGAGCACTGGCGGGGAACCAAACAAGAAGCCTTGTTAGCCCGTTTGGCTGGCTGGGACCTACATGTTGACGATGAAAATGCGTCAGAACTTTTTTGCGATTCACTGGATAGAATACTCGCCCAGTGTGTCGAACAACAAATAGCCAAGTTGCAAGCGAAGTCAAATACCGTCGGCTTATCAGTCGAAGAGAAGCGGGAACTGATGCTCCTTATACAGAGCCAGTCCGTTTAGAAAGTAGCCAGCAAAGGTGACATTTGTTAAAATTGGCGGTTTGCGTTTCCGCATACTAAATTCTTCACTCAGACCCGAAGTTGGATATCGTCTATGGATCAAAATCCGCAGTCACAGCTAAAGTTGCTTGTCGCAAAAGGCAAGGAGCAAGGCTATCTGACCTATGCCGAAGTTAATGACCACCTCCCGGAAGACATTGTCGATTCCGACCAAATAGAAGACATCATTCAGATGATTAATGACATGGGCATTCAAGTGGTGGAAGCCGCGCCAGATGCCGATGAGTTAATGATGTCAGAAACCGTGGCCGACGAAGATGCAGCAGAAGCCGCGGCGGCAGCTCTATCGAGTGTGGAGAGCGAGATTGGTCGCACCACGGATCCCGTTCGCATGTACATGCGTGAAATGGGGACGGTCGAGCTGTTGACCCGTGAGGGCGAGATCGATATTGCCAAGCGTATCGAAGATGGCATCAATCAGGTGCAGTGTTCGGTGGCGGAATATCCGGCCTCGATTGCTTCACTGCTTGATCAATTCGACAAAGTTGAAGCCGAAGAGCTTCGCTTAACCGACATCATTTCGGGGTTTATCGATCCCGAACAGGACAATATCGCCCCGACCGCGACCCATATCGGCTCCGAGCTCAGTGAAAAAGAGCTGGATGACGAAGATGAAGACGACGACAAAGACGATAGCGACGAAGACGATGAGAGTGAGGAAGATGTCGGTATCGATCCTGAGCTCGCACGTGAAAAGTTCAGCGAATTGCGTCGTACTTATTCGGCAATGGAAACCGCGATTCAGAAGTACGGGCGTTATGACGACCGCACTAAATCATCGATCGAAGAACTGTCTGAGACATTTAAACAGTTCCGTCTGATCCCCAAACAGTTTGATCGTTTGGTAAAAGACATGCGTCAGACCATGGACAAGGTTCGCACCCAAGAGCGTTTGGTGATGCGTCTTTGTGTCGATCAGGCGAAAATGCCGAAGAAAACCTTTGTGCAACTGTTTAGCGGTAACGAGTCGTCAGATGCATGGATTGACCAAGCACTTAATTCAGGCAAGCCTTACGCAGAGCGTGTCGCACGTTACGAAGAAGACCTACGCCGTTGTGTGCAGAAGCTAAAAATTATCGAAGACGAAACCGGCCTGTCGGTCGAGCGTATCAAAGATATTAGCCGTCGCATGTCCATTGGTGAAGCGAAAGCACGCCGTGCCAAGAAAGAAATGGTTGAGGCGAACTTGCGTTTGGTGATTTCGATTGCGAAAAAATACACCAACCGTGGCTTACAATTCTTGGATCTGATTCAAGAAGGTAACATTGGCTTGATGAAAGCGGTGGATAAGTTCGAATACCGCCGTGGTTATAAATTCTCAACCTATGCCACTTGGTGGATTCGTCAGGCGATCACACGCTCGATTGCAGACCAAGCACGGACCATTCGTATTCCGGTGCATATGATTGAGACCATCAACAAGCTCAACCGTATTTCGCGCCAAATGCTGCAGGAAATGGGCCGCGAGCCGTTACCGGAAGAATTGGCAGAGCGGATGCTGATGCCAGAAGATAAAATCCGCAAAGTGCTGAAAATTGCCAAAGAGCCGATCTCGATGGAAACACCGATTGGTGATGATGAAGATTCACACTTAGGTGATTTTATCGAAGATACCACGTTGGAACTGCCTATGGATTCGGCGACGTCGAACAACCTTAAGATGGCAACCAATGATGTCTTAGCCGGTCTTACGCCACGCGAAGCGAAAGTACTGCGTATGCGCTTTGGTATTGAAATGAATACTGACCATACGCTGGAAGAAGTGGGTAAACAGTTTGATGTGACTCGTGAGCGTATTCGTCAGATTGAGGCGAAAGCGCTACGTAAACTTCGTCATCCAAGCCGCTCAGAAACACTGCGCAGCTTCTTGGACGAATAAAGTGATACCTGTTTAGCGGACAGCGGTTAAGTGTAACAGCTGTTTGGCACAGCAGCGGTTTAGTGTAATAACAAAAAGGCGAGCCAGTGGCTCGCCTTTTTTTGGGTTTATTGTCGTGATTTTTCTCGTGGACTAACCCCACACATCGTGGCCGATTAACCTTATCTGCGTTAAGTAATAAACAGCGTCGCCAAGCCTAAAAAGGCAAGCAAGCCGACCACATCGGTGATGGTGGTGAGCGCCATGCCGCCCGCTAACGCCGGATCGATATTGTATTTTTTCAGCAATGTCGGTATTGCGACCCCAGCAATGCCCGCGATAAATAGGTTGACCAGCATTGCACCGGAAATAATTAACCCTAACTCAATACTGCCTTTCCAAACCACCACAATGCCACCAATAATAGCGGACCAAATCAGCCCGTTCATCAACCCCACGGTGGCTTCTTTGGCCAGTAACCAGCGGGTGTTGGAATCACCGATATGGCCGACGGCAAGCCCTCGGATCACCAGTGCGACCGTTTGGTTACCCGCTACACCACCCATAGAAGGGACGATGGTCATTAAAACGGCGATTGCCGCCATTTTATCCAGGGTGCCTTCAAACATATTAGAGACGGACGCCGCGGTTAGGGCGGCGAGCACATTGATCCCAAGCCAAATGCTACGACGACGTGCACTTTTAAAAGCCGGTGCAAAGGTGTCTTCCTCGTCATCCAAGCCTGCCATACTCATCATCGAATGCTCGGCATCTTCACGAATAATATCGACGACATCATCAATGGTAATCCGACCGACGAGGTGATTACGTTCGTCGACAACAGGGGCGGAAACCCAGTTACGACGCTCAAACAAATGGGCGACATCGCCATCATCCATGGTGACGCTGATCGCTTCATCAGGATCCTCCATGATGTCAGCAATGGCGACATCCGGCTGATTCACCAAGAGGGCACTGATAGGCAAATTACCGATTAATCGGCCATTGGGATCAATCACGTACAAGGTATCGGTGGTATCGGGTAACTCACCGCGCATGCGCAAATAGCGTAAGACCACGTCCACGGTGACATCATCACGAATAGTGACGACGTCGGTGTTCATGATCCCGCCTGCAGACTCCTCAGGATAGGAAAGGGCTTGTTGCACCCGCGTCCTATCTTGGGCATCCATTTGCGCTAGCACATCTTGAGAAACGTCCTGAGGCAAGCTACGCAGCAAGTAGGCGACATCATCGGTCTCCATGCCCTCGGTGGCTGCCGCAAGCTGATCGGGCGCCATCCGCACCATGATACCGTCTTTAACGTCCTCCGAGAGCTCATCAAGGATTTCCCCCTGATCCTCTGGATCGGTTAATTGCCACAGAACAAGACGCCCTTTTGGCGGCGATGCTTCTAGCAGGTGGGCGGTATCTTCCGGCTCCATGTCCTCAAGCATGCGACGTACGCGTACGAACATCCCTTGCTCAAGGAGTTGAGTGACTTCTTGGAGACGTTGGTGGGTTTGGTTACTTTGTTCTTGTTCTGTTGACTCTGCCATCGGTCACTCCCCCAAATGCAATGACTAAAATTCTAACCCAATCAGGGGTGTCTGTCTCATGACAAATCGGTTGAAGGCGGGAATTGTGGGCAATGAATGCACAGGCTTACGTCGTGGTGTGAGAGGTGACCGTGTCTTCGTCAAATCCCGCATCAAATAACGCTTTGACTGCATCTAGGGCTAACGCTGACTGAGGGCCATCGGCCGACACTGTGATCGTTTCGCCTTGTGCTGATTCGAGCATCAGCATCGCCATCACACTGTCTGCATTAGCGGACTTAGTGTCGGTTTGTAGGGTGACTTGCGCATCATAGTCTTGCACTAACTCAACCAGCTTTATCGCGGCGCGGGCATGGAGGCCAAGGCGATTACGGACACAGACCTGTGCTGACAAGGCGGTCATCCTTGTTGCTCCAACGTGCGATGACGGATTTGCACCTGTTCGCCTAACTCATGAAAATAATCAGATAAATACTGGGCAACATAGACAGAGCGATGTTTACCACCGGTACAGCCGATTGCTACGGTCACATAACTGCGGTTGTTATTTTTAAGCGCCGGGAGCCAAGACTCTAAAAAGCCCTTAATTTGCGCGATCACCATTGCGACATCTGGCTGAGCGGCAAGAAACATGCGGACGGGTTTTTCTAAGCCAGTATGGGGTCGTAACGTGGGCTCCCAATGCGGGTTGGGTAAAAAGCGAACATCAAACACATAATCGGCATCGGCGGGCAAGCCATGCTTGAAGCCGAACGATTCAAATACCATGACAAGATCGCTGCTGGTGCGGCCAAGCACCAAGGCACGCACAGATTCACTCAAATCGTGGATAGAGAGCCCGGATGTGTTGATAACGCGATCGGCATGAGCTTTTATCGGTGCCATCTGTTGCTTTTCGGCTTGGATCGCTTGCTCAAGTGACAAATTATGTCGCGATAACGGATGCAAACGCCGTGTTTCACTGAATCGTTTGATCAGATCCTTGTCATCCGCATCCAAATAATAAAGTGTCACATCGCAGACTTGTCGTAATGCCTCTAAGGTATCCGCGATCGGCTCTTTCGCATTCGGAAGGTTGCGGATATCTAAACTCACCGCGATTTTGGCGTCGGCGTCATCTTGTGACACGACAAAGTCACGCAGTAAGTTAACGGGTAAATTGTCGACGCAATAGTAGCCAAGATCCTCGAGTACCCTTAGCGCCACTGACTTGCCTGAGCCAGAGCGGCCACTGACAATTTTTAGCATCATAATGTTCCCCGTTAGCCTGATGGCTTATTGCGTAATAATGTTGTAGAGCTCTTGGTCTGAGTCAGCACTGCGAAGTTGACGACATAGCTGTTTATCGTTCAGCTTCTCCGCAATGCTCGAAAGGGTTTGTAAGTGCACCTTACATTGCTCATCGGGTACCAGTAACGCGAATAGCAAATCCACCGGACGTTTATCGACTGCATCAAACTCGATAGGTTCCGCACATTGCAACAACACCCCGATAGCCTGTTGGCTCTCAAGTGTTCGCCCATGTGGGATAGCAATCCCCGCGCCAATGCCTGTGGTGCCGAGTTTTTCACGGCTTAGCATGCATTCAAACAATTTTTGCGCGTTAGTGCCCATTTTATCCGCAGCAACCTGACTAATAATTTCCAGGGCGCGTTTTTTGCTGGAGCAGTGGACAGCACTACGCGTGCAGTCCACTGAAAGTACATCTTTAAGTTCCATAGCCTAATGCTGTTTGAGCTTTTCTTTGTGTTTACTCAGTTGTTTAACCAGTTTATCGGTCAACCCGTCAATGGCCGCATACATGTCTTGCGACTGTGCTTTCGCATGGAGCTCGCCGTTATTTACATGGAGCGTTGCCTCTGCGATTTGGTCAAGCTTTTGAACATTCAGTACAACATGGACATTGTTAATGTGCTCGAAAAAGCGCTCGAGTTTAGCAAATTTGGTTTCCACATACTCGCGCAATGGTGGCGTGATGTCGACAGACTGTCCAGTCAGGTTGATTTGCATACACATTTTCCTTCTGTTGAGGCGTCTACAATAGACGCTTGCGCTGGTTTGACGGCGCAATGCCAAGTGACTCTCGGTACTTGGCAATGGTCCGTCTTGCAACTTTAATGCCTTGCTCGGCCAGCAATGCGGCAATCTTGCTATCACTGAGTGGCTTGTTTGCCGGCTCGTCAGCGACCAATTTTTTTATGAAGGCGCGAATCGCCGTCGATGAGCATTCACCGCCATTGTCGGTGCTCACATGGCTGGAGAAAAAGTATTTCAGCTCGAAAATACCGCGAGGCGTATGCATATACTTTTGTGTGGTGACACGGGAAATGGTCGACTCGTGCATATCCACATCAAGGGCAATATCATTCAAGACCATGGGCTTCATGGCCTCCTCGCCGTATTCAAAAAAGTCATGTTGGTGCTCAACGATACAGCGCGTCACCTTAAGTAAGGTGTCATTGCGGCTTTCCAAGCTCTTAATCAGCCATTTTGCTTCTTGTAAGTGTGAACGAATAAATTGGCCATCAGATGCACTGCAGCCATTGCGTCCGTAAGCGGCATATTGCTCGTTCACTTTCAGTTTAGGCACACTATCTGGGTTAATTTGTACCACCCATTGGCCTTGGTGTTTAAACACGGATACATCAGGGACCACGTACTCAGCTTCGTTGGTGACAATTAAGTTACCCGGGCGAGGCTCTAAACTGTGGATGAGCTGCATCACCGCTTTAAGCTCCGGCTCTTTTAGACGGGTTTCTCGCATGAGTTGGCGATAATCGCGATTGGCAAGTAAGTCCATATGCTCGGTCAAGACCTTGCGCGCGTCTGCCAGCCAGGGTGTATTGTCATCATAGGTGGCCAGTTGCAGCATTAAACATTCTTGCAGTGAACGCGCCGCAATCCCCAGAGGATCAAAGTGCTGGACGCGTTTAAGCACCGCTTCAACTTCATCCAGTTCAATATCATCACTGCCGAGGCTATCTAAAATATCCTCGGTACTGACTGAGAGATAGCCTTGGTCATCCACCGCATCAATGATAGCCATGGCAATCACGTGATCGTTTTCGGAAAATGGCGTGAGCTCAAGCTGCCATTTTAAATAGTCATATAGCGTCTGCGTGGTTTCGCCTTGATAAACGGGCTGATCATCATATCCACCCACACCGGTACTGCCGGTGCCAGCAGAGTATAAGTGGTCCCACGTCGTATCAACTGGGAGATCATCCGGCATTTCGTTTTTTTCGAACGCATCGGATGTTTCCATGGTATCGGCACTGGCGGTTGCCGTTTCTTGTGAGGCCGCATGCTGATCGTGCTGACTATCACTTTGATCCGTGTCTTGCTCTTGGCCTTCGTCATGTTCCAATAGAGGGTTGGATTCCAACGCTTCTTGGATCTCTTGTTGCAAATCCAACGTCGACAGCTGCAACAGACGAATCGCCTGTTGCAGTTGTGGTGTCATTGCGAGTTGTTGTCCAAGCTTAAGCTGAAGCGTGGGTTTCATAGAGGCTTTACACCTTTCCTTTTTCAACGACCAAAGAGGTTAAAAACGCTTGCTCTGGTCAACAGAGCAAGCGCTTTATTTAACTATAGCCTTGATTGGCATTTTTTAGCGTGAGCCGATCCTACAATTTGAACTGATCGCCCAAGTAAACCCGTTTAACGTGATCATCATTGAGCACCTCATCAGGCGTGCCGTGTGCAATCAAGTGACCTTGGCTGACAATGTAAGCGTGCTCACAGACACTGAGCGTCTCGCGTACATTGTGATCAGTGATGAGCACACCGAGACCACGGTCACGTAAGTGTTCAATGATTTTTTTTATATCGATAACCGAAATCGGGTCAACCCCAGCGAAGGGCTCATCAAGCAAAATAAATTTAGGGTTCGCGGCGAGGGCGCGCGCAATTTCAACCCGTCGGCGTTCGCCCCCAGAAAGCGCCATGCCTAAGCTGTCACGAATATGTTGGATATTAAACTCGTCTAACAAGTCTTCGGCTTTGTCCTGACGCTCTTCTTTAGTCAAGGATTTACGCGTTTGTAGCACCGCCATGAGATTATCGTAGACGCTGAGTTTACGAAATATCGACGCTTCTTGCGGTAAGTAACCGATCCCCAAGCGAGAGCGATTGTGCATGGGTTGAATGCTGATGTCTTTATCATCGATATAAATCGCCCCCTCATCACGGGCCACTAAACCCACAATCATATAAAATGAGGTGGTTTTTCCCGCACCATTCGGGCCAAGCAGACCGACGATTTCACCGGATTTCACTTCCAAGCTTACATCGGCGACGACCTTTCGCCCTTTATAACTCTTTGCCAAGTTGGCCGCTGTCAGTGTTGCCATGTGGCCTCTTATTCCGCGTCTGACTCAGATGAATCGTTATTGGATGAATTTTTTTTACTTGTCGGCTGTAAAATCGTGGTGACCCGTTTGTTGCTATCACTCTCGGCAACCAATTGTTGTTTGTCGATTTCGTAGGTGATCACATTGCCCTCTACCTGGTTGCCACTTTGCTCGAGCATCGCATTGGTCGACATTTTGAGATATTCATTACCGACTTCATAACGCAGTTTGTTCGCTTCGCCATGAATCTGTTTGCCGTCATCCATGGTTTGCTCAAAGGTTGCCGGTTTACCATAGGCTTCGATGGTTTCACTGCCATCTTTCCCCTCCGGGCGGATAACGATCAGTTTATCGGCCAAGATTTTAATGCTGCCTTGGGTGAGCACGACATCTTGTGTGAAGGTCACCGTATTGGTGGCCATGTCCAAATGCTGACTTTCAGATTGAATGTGAATAGGTTGCTCGGTGTCGCTACTCAGCGCTAGTGAGTAGTGCGAAAATAGCAACATCGCACCTGCTAGTGCTTTAACGAGGGGTCGTTTCATATCGGCCTTTAACATCGTCTAACAATTCCATCTGGTGGCTACCGAAGTTGCCCTTCACGCGTTTTCCTGTGGTTTGAAAACGGGTGCCCGTGATGGTGGTAGGACTATCGGACCAAAAATCTCGTGTTGTGAGGTTTAAGGTCACAGAGTCGGTGGTTACCGAATCAATTTGTGCATTCGGCAGTAAATTAAAAATACGGACATTGCCCGTCATAGTGAGCAGGTGCTCGTCCGATAAAACGGCGTAGTTTGCGCTCACACGCCACTCTTCATCTTGGCCGTCTTGATAGGTCCAAAGTACAGGCTCATTAAAATGGGTCTCATCGATTTTGGCGTAGTGCTCAAGATGCTTGGCTTCAACGGTATAACTACGCACACCGTCAGCAGTATACTGCACCGTTTCAATGTCTTCGCCGGTAAACAAAGGCTTTTCTGCATCAGGGGTGACCTGTTGCACCTTTTGCCAACGGTGCTGGGCCAATAGGTAATAGCCGCTGAGTGCACAAAGCACGATCAGTAAAAGCAGGCCTAGCCGCCGAGTCATACACTCAAACCTTTGTGTTGATCGAGCTCGCCACGGGCTTCTAGCAGCAAATCACAGACCTCTCTCACCGCGCCAAACCCACCACCAATGTGGGTGACATGATCAGCACGCGATTTTAGCAGTGGGTGGCCATCTGCGACGCAACAAGACAGCCCCACTTTTTCCATCACTGGCCAGTCAATCAAATCGTCACCAATATAAGCTGTGTGTGCGGGAAGTACATCACAGTGCGAACACAAATCTTGGTACGCGGCTAACTTGTCGCTTTGGCCTTGATACACATGTTTGACACCCAGTGCGCGCATTCGGTTCTCAACGATCTGAGATTGGCGGCCTGTAATGACAGCAACTTCAATCCCGGCGTTCATCAATGATTTTATGCCGTAGCCGTCGCGGGTATGGAACGCTTTGAGTTCTTCGCCTTGATTGCCCATATAGACGCGACCATCAGAAAAAACCCCATCAATATCACAGATGAGTAATTGAATGGCAGCGGCACGCTGGAATACGTCGGTGGCGATAGGGCCGTACAGCGTTTCAATTACGGTAGAGGCCATTAGATCACTCCGGCTTTTAAAAGATCATGCATGTTAAGGGCGCCAAGCAGCTGGCCGTCTTTGGCAACCAACAACCCGTTAATTTTTCGCTCTTCCATGAGTTTAAGTCCTTCTGCCGCAAGCAACTCCGGTTCAATCGTCACCGGGCCTTTTGACATCACCGAGCCAATGGTGGTGGTATGCAAATCAATCCGCATATCTAACAAGCGGCGTAAGTCACCGTCGGTAAAAATGCCGGTCAGCTGTTGATCAGCATCGACGATAGCGGTCATCCCCAAGCCCTTTTCAGACACTTCTAATAAAGCATCGCGCACGGTGGCTGTTTCGGGCACCACGGGTAAACGCGCGCCTTGATGCATCAAATCACTGATGCGCAGTAACAGCTTGCGTCCTAATGCACCGCCCGGGTGCGAAAGCGCAAAGTCATTCGCGGTAAAGCCCCTTGCTTGCATCAAGGCCATGGCAAGGGCATCGCCCATTACTAAGGTGGCAGTGGTGCTCGAGGTAGGAGCTAATGCCAGTGGGCAGGCTTCTTGCGGGACATGAATGTTAAGATTCACTTTTGCTAACTGCCCCATGCTAGATTGCGCATTGCCCGTCATACAGACTAACGGAATGCCCAAGCGTTTAATCACGGGTAGCAAGGTTAATATCTCACCGGCCTCGCCGGAATTAGAGATCGCGAGCACCACATCGCCTTGGTTGATCATACCTAAATCACCATGGCTTGCTTCGCCAGGATGGACAAAAAACGCAGGCGTTCCAGTGCTGGCGAGGGTGGCAGCAATTTTTTTGCCAATATGGCCTGACTTACCCATTCCCATCACCACCACTTTGCCGGTGGCGTTTAGCATCAGCTGGCAAGCCGCCTCAAAACGATCATCAATGGCGGCTTTTAATTGTGCAATCGCGTCTTGCTCAATGTTAAGGACATCCAGCCCGGCGCGGCGAAAGTCAAAACTGTATTCACTCATTGTACTGTGTCCGTTTAGGCGGCAGCGTTAATAAATAGGTAACTTTGGTAACCGATATAACAAAGTAAGAAAATGGCGCCTTCGATGCGATTAATACTGCGTGATTTGCCCAACGCAAACACCAGCAACATAATAGACAGCACCAGCATAATATAATAATCACGACTCATGGCATATTCGCTGATCGCTGAGGGGTTGAGCAACCCAGGAATGGCCATGACCGCGAGAATATTAAACACATTCGAGCCGATGATATTACCCACCGCCAAATCATCTTCACCCTTCATGACGCCGGCAATCGAAGCGGCAAGCTCAGGAAGGCTGGTGCCAATGGCGATAATGGTCAAGCCAATCACCAGATCACTCATGCCAAAATACTGAGCGATGGTAACCGCGGAGTCGACCACTTGATCCGATGACAGCAACAGTAAAGGCAAGCCGATAATAATCCATATCGCCGCTTTCAGGTTGCTAACATCCTTAGGAATGTCAGACTGCTGATCGGCCAATATTGGGTCGGAATCACCTGAATCTTTACCAATTTTAATCATCATTAAAATAAAGATCACAAACAGTGTGATCAGTCCCACCCCTTCGAAAAACCCTAGATGATTATTCCAAAGCAAGGCCCCCGCGAGGACGGTGACCCCAAGCATCAGTGGCAGTTCACGGCGAATAATGGTCGACCCAATCGACAGCGGCTTGATCAGCGCGGTAAAACCAAGAATAAGCGCTATGTTGGCGATATTTGAGCCTAAAACGTTCCCCACTGCGGTATCGGTTTTATCGGCGAGGGCAGCGTTGGCAGATACCATCATTTCCGGTGCCGACGATCCCATGGCGAGAATCGTCATGCCGATGATTAAAGGCGAAACGCCGTAGTTTTTCGCGATTGCAGCCGCGCCAAAGACCAGTCGATCGGCACTCCATACCAGCACGATGAGTCCAACAATGAGTATGGCAACCGCTATAACCATGACACCTATCCTTTGCGTTGTGAATTTGGTTCAAATGAGGGGCAATTCTGACGGTTAAAGGGGGAAATGTGAAGCAAAAAGCCCCCATGTGAGTTATCAATTCCGGCATTTTCTACCCACTGACTTACGGATACGATAAAGATGGTTCACCATGAAGCGGGTTGCTGTGACAGGATCATCTTGATGTTGCCGCCGTGGAACGGCCACCGATAAACGGCCGCCTGCTCGCGATTAACGATTGCGCCACGGTTAAGGTTTGTATCGCAGCTAAGGCTGGTATCGTCGCCAAGGCTTATATCGCGGCTAAGTCGCGTCACAGGGCAAGGGGCGCACATTGACCTCGTCTTGACATATAAACCGTTTCTTGGCTGCTATTATCAGGGATGGGTCACGTCCTGCTTGGCCCGATACGCAGGCTGGCTTGTGTTAGGCGGGGTGACACCTTATTATCAGCCACTTCATTTTGTTCCTTTCCAACCATGAGATGCGGCCATGGCAGCAAAGAGCCTGATAGATATCAATGGGATGACATTCTCACGGGGTGACCGATGCATTTTTGATCATGTCGACTTGCAGGTACCACGTGGGCAAATCACCGCCATTATGGGGCCCTCAGGTATCGGTAAAACCACGTTATTACGCTTGATCGCCGGCCAGCTAAAGCCAGACGCCGGTGATATTGTTTTTGATGGCCATTCCATTCCCTCGCTAGGGCGTCGCCAATTATTCGATGTCCGCCAGCGCATGAGTATGCTCTTCCAATCAGGCGCCCTGTTTACCGATATGTCGGTATTCGATAATGTTGCCTTCCCGCTGCGCGAACACACAGACTTGGATGAATCCATGATTCATACCATTGTAATGCTAAAGCTTGAGGCGGTGGGATTAAGAGGGGCTGCCGCATTAATGCCCAGCGATCTCTCAGGCGGTATGGCCCGTCGAGCGGCTCTGGCCCGTTCAATTGCCCTTGATCCAGAGCTCATTTTGTTTGATGAACCCTTTGTAGGACAAGATCCCATTACCATGGGCGTGCTGGTGACCTTGATTCGTCAACTCAACCAAGCACTCGGGCTAACGTGTGTGGTCGTTTCACATGACGTGCCTGAAGTGATGAGCATTGCCGATAAAGTGTATCTTTTGGCCGATAGCCGTATTATCGCCAGTGGATCGCCGCAATCGTTGCGAGATAATCCAGACCCTTGGGTGCAGCAGTTTTTAGAAGGGCATGCCGATGGACCCGTGCCATTTCGTTATCCCGCGGGTGAGTTAAAGCAGGAGATTTTCGGTGATTAAAACACAAATCGCGGACATGGGTCGTCGAACCATGCGTGTGGCCGAGTCAATGGGCCGCGCCACCTTTGTGATGACCGGTGCGCTGGTGGGGCGTCCTCAACCGAGTAAAACCTTCCCACTGCTTATTCAACAACTCTATTCTGTCGGAGTACGCTCACTCGCGATCATTATTGTCTCCGGGTTATTTATCGGCATGGTATTAAGCCTGCAAGGGTATTTAGTCTTGTCGGACTTTGGTGCCGAGACCAGCCTTGGGCAAATGGTTGCTTTATCGCTACTGCGCGAGCTTGGCCCTGTGGTCACAGCACTGCTATTTGCTGGGCGGGCGGGATCCGCGCTGACCGCTGAAATTGGCTTGATGAAAGCCACCGAGCAGCTATCGAGTTTAGAAATGATGGCGGTTGATCCGCTGCGTCGTGTCATTGCGCCCCGGTTTTGGGCCGGCGTCATCGCCATGCCTTTACTGGCGGTGATCTTTATGCTGGTCGGGATTTGGGGCGGCGAGCTGGTCGGGGTAGACTGGAAAGGCATTGATCATGGCAGCTTTTGGTCGGTGATGCAGGCATCGGTCGACCTTGGCTACGATGTGGGTAACGCGCTGATCAAAAGCCTCGTTTTTGCTATCGCCGTGACCTGGATTGCACTTTTTAACGGTTATGATGCCACGCCAACCTCGGAAGGGATCAGCCGCGCGACCACACGTACTGTGGTACATTCATCGCTGGCCGTACTCGGCCTAGACTTTGTCCTTACTGCACTCATGTTTGGGAATTAATCATGCAACAGAGTCGTAAAACAGAATTTTGGGTAGGCTGCTTTGTGATCGCAGGGATTGCAGCGCTATTAGCCCTTGCGTTTCAAGTCGCCGATGTTCAGCGTTGGGGGCGGGCAGACACCTACACCCTCACCGCTGAGTTTGACAATATTGGTGGGTTAAAAGTGCGCTCCCCTGTCAAAGTGGGGGGCGTTACTGTTGGCCAGGTAACGGATATTTCGCTCAATCCAGACACCTATGTCCCACAAGTGACACTGCAAATCAGTGAAGAAGCGGGACGTTTCCCGGAATCGAGCTCGGCGTCGATCTACACTGCAGGGCTGCTGGGCGAGCAATATATCGGTATTACCCCAGGGTTTGTCGATGAAGCGCTCGGCATTGGCTATTTAGAGGCGGGAGAAAAAATCCAAGACACCAAGTCGGCCCTTGTCTTAGAAGATTTGATTGGTCAGTTCCTCTACAGTATGGGTGACAAGGAGTAAATGGCATGAGAAAGACACTTATCGCATTAGGCTCGGCGCTGAGCTTGATGTTAGTCAGCCTTGGACAGACGGTACAGGCCAGTGAGCCGGTCGACCAATCCAACCCATATCAGCTGATCGAACAAGTCGCAGAGAATACGTTTTCGCGCATACGCAAAGATCGTACCTTGCTCCGCGCTGATCCCGATTTATTACGTGATGTCGTCAAAGACGAACTCCTACCTTATATCCATACGCGCTATGCGGCGTCGCTGATATTAGGCGCCCAGTATTATCGCAAGGCAACGCCTGAACAGCGCGATGCATTTACCGAGGCCTTCACCGAGTACATGATTGCCTCCTATGCACAGATTTTACTCGAATATGACGACCAAACCATTGAGGTTCAAAAGGATAAACCGATTGATCCGAATGATAAAATTGTCAAAGTTCGCGTCGATATGACTGACGCATCACGTCCGCCTATTCGTCTGGATTTTAGCTTACGTAAAAATACGCGGACAGGAAATTGGCAAGCGTATGACGTGACGGCTGAAGGAGTCAGTATGATCCAATCGAAGCAGTCTGAGTGGAAGACACCACTGCGTCGTGATGGTATTGATGCCGTGGTCGAACAATTAAAAGAGATCGCCAAGCGGCCCATCCGTCGTGAAGATAAGCAAAAACAGGATGCATCATGAGCGTCAACTTGACGGCTGGCAGCGAGCAGCACTATCACTTGTCAGGACGGCTTGATCGTGACACAGTGCCTGCCTTTTGGCGTCAGCGTCACCAATGGATCCCAACCGATAACGCCTTAACGTTAGACTTAAGTGCGTTATCACGTGTGGATTCAGCAGGAATGGCGATGTTGCTCCACCTTGATCGTACGCTGCGTCATCAAGGACAGCAGGTACGGTATCAAGGGATGCCTGAACAGCTAAAACTATTGTTAACGCTGAGTAATTTAGACACATTTTTTGACGATGCGGAGCATCAACAAGGAGTTTAAACGTGGAAGCAAGCGACGTTAAAGCCATTTTAGAGGCCGCTTTTTCAGAACAGGCTCAGTCAGTGGACGAGCTGCATGTGAAAGGTGATGGCAGCCACTTTGAGGTCATCGCTGTTGCAGAGATGTTTGACGGTATGTCACGCGTAAAAAAGCAACAAACGATCTATGGTCCGCTAACGGATCACATTGCGCGTAATGATATTCATGCGGTCAGCATTAAAGCGATGACACCGGCTGAGTGGGCACGCGATAAAAAGCTGATGCAGTTGTAAGAGGATATGATGCAAAAGTTTCGAGTGACGGGCAATGGCCCGCTTAAAGGTGATGTGGCCATTTCTGGCGCAAAAAATGCCGCCCTCCCGATTTTATTTGCTTCATTACTGGCTGAAGAGCCAGTCGAAGTCGCGAATGTCCCTAAGTTACGCGATATTGACACAACGATGGCCCTGTTATCACGCTTAGGGGCCAAGGTGAGTCGCAACGGGTCAGTGCATGTTGATGCCAGTGAGATTACTGAGCTCTGTGCGCCTTATGATCTCGTGAAAACCATGCGTGCGTCTATTTGGGCACTTGGGCCGTTAGTCGCTCGCTTCGGTAAAGGCGAAGTGTCTTTGCCTGGCGGTTGTGCGATTGGCGCGCGGCCCGTGGATTTGCACATTAACGGCCTTGAACAGCTCGGTGCCACCATCACATTGGATGAGGGCTATGTGCGTGCAACCGTCGATGGTCGCTTGCAAGGCGCGCATATCGTGATGGACAAAGTCAGCGTCGGCGCGACAGTCACCATCATGAGTGCGGCGACGTTAGCGCAAGGTACCACGGTGATTGAAAACGCGGCGCGTGAGCCAGAAATTGTCGATACGGCCAAGTTCCTCAACATGTTGGGGGCAAACGTCACGGGGGCAGGCACCGATCGCATTGAGATTGAAGGCGTAGAGCGTCTTGGCGGCGGTAAGCACACCGTGGTGGCAGATCGCATTGAAACCGGCACCTTCTTAGTCGCGGCCGCGGTGTCTGGCGGGCATATTGTGTGTCGCCATACCTCGCCAGAGTTACTCGAAGCGGTCCTTCATAAGTTGGAAGAAGCCGGTGCCAAGGTAGTAACGGGTGATGACTTTATCGAATTAGACATGACAGACCGCGAGCTCAAAGCTGTGAACGTGCGTACCGCGCCACATCCGGGCTTTCCAACCGATATGCAAGCTCAGTTTAGCTTGCTGAACTTGGTGGCCAAAGGCACTGGAATAATCACCGAAACCATCTTTGAAAACCGCTTTATGCATGTGCCGGAATTACAACGTATGGGCGCTCATGCAGAGATTGAAGGCAATACCGTGATCTGTGGTGACACCGATAGCCTAAGCGGGGCACAAGTGATGGCGACGGATCTGCGCGCCTCTGCCAGCTTGGTGATTGCCGGCTGTATTGCAAAGGGCGAAACCTTGGTGGATCGTATTTATCATATCGATAGAGGCTATGAGCGTATCGAAGATAAACTGCAGGCCTTAGGAGCTAAAATAGAGCGCATTGACGCCGATGAAGTGAACGAGTCCAGTGATATCGCAGGCTAATTGGCCTTCATGCTTAACACAAAAAACGCCAGCCCTCACAGGCTGGCGTTTTTTATGGGCGCCTATTTTCGCTATGCGTTGATTAACGCTGCTGGCGTTCATCGCCCACTTTGACCGGCAAGGTCAGGGTTTCACCGTCTCTGATCAGCGTAATGTTAAGCGTTGAGCCAGGGCGTGTATCGGTCACCATATCCATCGCACCGCGTGCACCGCGCACGGGCTTGTCGTTAATTTGAATAATCAAATCTTGAGGCTGAATCCCCGCTTTTTCTGCAGGTCCGTCTTTATCAAGCCCAGCGACCATGACCCCACGTTGCTGCTCGGCATCTAATAATCGGGCCATCACCGGGTTTACATCACGACCATCAATGCCAATATAGCCGCGGATCACTCGGCCATCGGCAATCAGTTTATTCATGATTTTTGCGGTTAAACGGTAAGGGATCGCGAAGGAAATGCCATAGGTTTCAAGGTCGGTTGCTTGTTGAAAAGAGGCGGTATTGATGCCGACGAGCTCACCGCGACTGTTTACCAGCGCCCCGCCAGAGTTCCCTCTGTTAATGGCCGCGTCGGTTTGGAGAAAATCCTGGCGACCATAAAAGCTCATCCCGGTCCGGCCGGTAGCCGAAATGATGCCATAGGTGGTGGTTTGCCCTAAATTATACGGATTGCCGATGGCGAGCACGGTATCGCCCACCGTGGGTTGATAATTTTGATTGACTGGGATCACGGGGAGATTGTCTGCTTGAATTTTAAGCACGGCTAAATCCGTACGCTGATCTTTACCCACCATCTGTGCCGTGAAAATGCGCCCATCTTGCAAGGCGACGATCACTTGGTCGGCTTCGGCGACAACATGATAGTTGGTGACGATATAGCCTTTAGCGCTCATGAGCACCCCAGAGCCTAACCCTTGGGTATTAAGCTCTAATTTATCGTTACCGGTATAATTACGGGTGTAGATATTGACCACCGCTGGCGATGCGCGTTTAACCGCATAGCTAAATGACACCAGTTCTGCCGTGTCTTGGCCGTCGCTTTCAATAAAAGACAGTTCGGATAACACGCCCGAGCGCAAATCAGGCACCGCGACTAATAGCAAGGCAGCCGTGACTAGGCCAATAATCACGGAACGAACAAGTAAAGCCAGCATAAACAATGCCATCCTCAAGCAAAACAAAGCGAGGCTAGAGAATAGCATTGTGAGGTCGGGTTGTGGAAATCATCACCGTCTTGGGCGGATAAAAAAACCATGAGCCAATAAAAATGCCTGCCGACGTGGCAGGCATCAATATTAAGGTGTGAATAGACGCCGGTTTATCGAATCACGAGATAAAGCGAGCTGTTATCACGCACAATATTAAGGGCGAGCACACCCGGTTTATCCTCGAGCAGCTTGCGCAGATCGCCCAAGCTCTCTACTTTGTGTCGATTGACGCCAATAATGACATCGCCCGCGCGTAGTCCATATCGAGCGGCAAGCGAGCCTTCTTCAATCGTGGCAACTTCGACACCTGCTGGTTTCGCATCATGGTTTTTCAACTCTGCGCCAGCCAAAGCTTTGTGCAGGTTATCCGCTTTGGTTTGCGTTTGAGCTGCTTCTTTAAGGGTTGTTTCCATCTCGAGACTTTCACCGTCACGAATTACGCCGAGCGCAACGGTTTTACCTGCCCCTAACGTCGCAATTTTGGCGCGTAACTCACTAAAGCTGCGAATACTCTTACCGTTGACAGAGACAATAATGTCACCGGCTTTGAGCCCGGCATCGTCAGCGGCAGATTCAGGCATTACCTGACTAACAAAGGCGCCGTGCTGGGTGGCGAGCCCAAAGGCATCGGCTAACTCGGCGGTCAATTCCCGGCCAGTCACGCCAAGCATGCCGCGTCGTACCGAGCCATATTCGATGATTTGGTCGACCAAGCTTTTCGCCATATTCACCGGTATCGCAAAGCCAATCCCGACATTGCCGCCGTTCGGGCCCAAAATCGCGGTGTTGATCCCCATCAGTTCACCATTGAGATTGACCAGCGCGCCGCCGGAGTTGCCACTGTTGATCGCCGCATCGGTTTGAATAAAGTTCTCGAAGTTTTCTAGGTTCAAACCACTGCGCCCCAGTGCTGAGATGATCCCCGAGGTGACAGTTTGTCCGAGCCCGAATGGGTTACCAATCGCAACGGCAAAGTCACCAACACGTAAACGATCCGAATCAGCGAGTGGAATTTGCGTCAGATCTTTCGCATCTTCATCGAGCTGCAACAAGGCAATATCAGACATTTCGTCGCTGCCGATCAGGGTCGCATCGTATTCGCGGCCATCTTTGAGTTGGACACGGATCTCATCCGCATCATCAATCACATGATGGTTGGTCACGATATAACCTTTATCGGCATCAATAATCACCCCTGATCCCAAACCACGAAAAGGGCGCTCTTGGACTTGCTCAGAGGGGGCATTGGGACCAAAGAAAAACCGAAATGCATCAGGAATACGTTGCTTAGACACCTTGTTGCCTTCCACCGCAATACTGACCACGGCTGGTGAGACTTTTTCCAACATTGGCGCCAAACTGGGCATGGCTTCACCGCTAACCGCTTGAGGCAAGGCGGCATAGCTCGGTAGAGGAGAAAAGGCCGCGCCAAGAGTCAGCGCGGCGACGCTAATTGCGAGTAAAGACTTTTTCATCATGGGTTAACTCCAATTGTCGACGTACCAATTGAGAGTGGGGGCAATCTGAAAAAGTTCAATCCTCGATCAGCTGGCGCGCGAGCCTTCGTCGCTTTTTAACAAGCCCGAGGCGCTGCCAGAATAGTCACGAGGTGGATGACTGGCGGTGTCTACTTCCAGGTTGGTGATTTTCCCTAGACGCTTGGCAAAGGGATTATCTTGGTCGGGCAAGTCAGGCATCAGATCCGACGATGTCTTGGCCATATGTTGATAGAGCTTATTGTAGTCTTTCGATAAGGTATCAAGCAGTTCAGCACTTTGCGCAAAGTGATCCACCAACTCTTGGCGGTATTGCTCGAGCTCGTAACGTGACTTTTCTAGCTCCCTTTTCATATTTTTTTGTTGTTTGAGATCGCGCGTGGTCAGACGGGCAATAAAAAAGCCCACCGCGATACCGATGACGAGAAAGATCAGGCTATTAATCCAGGCCATAACTGCTCCTTGTGCTCTCACATTGACTGAACACCCTGGGTATCCGGGAGTCAGTCAGGGCAAGCGAAATCACTTGCCTACGTATAATAATATCGTACATCTGCTGGTGGCTTAGCAAGATGAAACGTGTGTTCACTATACATGCCAGATCGCGAACGTGGTACTCCTATACGCGCGTATTTCTCTTTCTCGCTCGCGTGTTACTATGAAAACGATGGCGATAACCAACGAGGCTTTCAAGGAATGACGCCCTTAGAACATTATAATAACGATCTGACCCACCACCATTTTATCGAAGACCCCGCGCAACGTATGGCGGTCGAGAAACTCGATGAGCTCTACCACCGTTTACTCGCTCATCCCATCACCTCCACTACGCCGGAAAAGCGCAGCTGGTTGCCTTGGCGAAAGCGCGAACCGGCCTCTGTAACCCCAGTAAAAGGCCTATACTTTTGGGGCGGTGTGGGACGCGGGAAAACCTATTTAATGGATACGTTTTTTCATGCACTCCCTTTTGATAACAAAATGCGCATGCACTTTCATCGCTTTATGCATCGGGTACATCAAGAGCTAAGAATACTGGATGGCGAAGCGGATCCATTGCCGCAAATCGCCGATAAGTTTGCACAAGAAACCCGCGTGCTGTGTTTTGACGAATTCTTTGTCTCGGACATTACCGATGCCATGATCTTAGGGACCCTGATGGAAGCGCTATTTGCCCGCGGGATCACCTTGGTCGCGACCTCAAATATCGTGCCTGATGAACTGTATTGGAACGGGTTACAGCGCGCACGCTTTATGCCCGCCATTGATTTAATCAACCAGCACTGTGAGGTAGTCAATGTTGACTCAGGCGTTGATTATCGCCTGCGTACTCTGACCCAAGCGGCTATTTTTTATCACCCGCTTGGCGATACTGCTACCGAGACGATGCAGGCGTATTTCAAAAAACTCAATGGGGAAGGGGGGCAGCGCGACCAAGTGATAGACGTAAATAACCGCCCGCTACATACCATTGAAAATGGCGATGGCGTGGCGCATTTTAGTTTTGCTGAGCTGTGTCAGTCCGCTCGCAGTCAAACCGACTACATGGAAATTGCGCGGCTTTATCACACGGTATTAGTCGCTGACATGCCGCAATTACACAGTACACAAGACGATGCTGCGCGTCGGTTTATTGCGCTGGTAGACGAGTTTTATGAGCGTAGCGTCAAACTCATTATTTCAGCGGCGGTGCCACTCGATAGCCTCTATGATGGCGACCGTTTAGCGTTTGAGTTTAAGCGTTGCCAGTCACGCCTGATTGAAATGCAAAGCCATGACTATCTCGCATTGCCTCATTTGCCCTAAGGCTGTCTGCTGGCGAACAGTCAAACAATAACCAACTGAGAAAAACGGCGGAATTTTTTTGCGAAAAGGAGGTGATTTTTTCTCCACTCTTCCCTATAATCTCGCGACCCACCGTTACTGTTGAAAGGCTTTGGCCGGGTGTACCACCACTCGAAGGGGTGATGTATGGACGCTTAACAGTGGGAGCTTAGGCTCCTGAAGTGAAACTTATTAATCGGGTAATTATTAGCATGAAAACTTTCGTTGCTAAACCAGAAACTGTAAAACGCGACTGGTTCGTTGTAGACGCTGAAGGCAAAACGCTAGGCCGTCTGGCCACTGAAATTGCAACGCGTCTGCGTGGCAAGCACAAGCCAGAGTACACGCCTCACGTTGACACTGGTGACTACATTGTTGTTATCAACGCTGAAAAAGTGGCTGTAACTGGCCGCAAAAAATCTGACAAGATGTACTACAGCCACACTGGCTACATTGGTGGCATCAAGTCAATCAGCTTTGAAAAACTGATCGCGCAAAAACCTGAGCTGGTGATTGAAAAAGCCGTTAAAGGTATGTTGCCACGCGGTCCTCTAGGTCGTGCTATGTACCGTAAACTGAAAGTTTACGCAGGTTCTGAGCACAAGCACGCGGCACAACAACCGCAAGTACTAGACATCTAAGAGGAATAAAGCAATGGCAGAACAATACTACGGCACCGGCCGTCGCAAAAGCTCCGCAGCTCGTGTCTTCATCAAGCCGGGTAGCGGCAACATCGAGATCAACAAGCGTTCTCTCGACACTTACTTCGGTCGTGAAACCGCTCGCATGGTTGTTCGTCAGCCACTTGAGCTGGTAGAAATGACTGAGAAGCTTGACCTGTACATCACCGTTTCTGGTGGTGGTATCTCTGGTCAAGCAGGCGCAATCCGTCACGGCATTACTCGTGCCTTGATGGAGTATGACGAGTCACTACGTCCTGCACTACGTGCAGCTGGCTTTGTGACGCGTGATGCGCGTAAAGTTGAGCGTAAGAAAGTGGGTCTTCGTAAAGCACGTCGTAGCCCGCAGTTCTCGAAGCGTTAATCGACGTTATCGTCAGATTTGCTACAAAAAGCCTGGTGTTCACGCCAGGCTTTTTTTATGCAATTTTTTCTGATGTAAAAAGGTAGGGCATTACCTCTTTATTCCCTTTTAAAACAGTGTATAAGCGCGCACTTTCCAACATTTTTATTACCCTTTACATAATTCTGTGCACACCGCTCACATTTGTTACAAAAAGGTAGCTTTATCTTGTCAAAAAGTAGGGTTTTCTCTATCATCTAGCCGACGTAATAGCAGCTAAGATTTAATCGAACTGATCCCAGTCAGCCGTTATTACATATTCGTTTTTAAGTAAGCCGTACGCTCCATGGACGCAAAGGACAAAATAAAAATCCAAGCGGGAGCACATGGGAGAATGTTGGATGAGCAATGCGCCAGTGAATACCGGCCGACGCCGCTTCCTGACTGCGACGACGTCAGTTGTTGGCGGTTTAGGGGCCGTAGCAGTTGCCGTGCCTTTTATTAAGTCATGGAACCCAAGCGCGAAAGCCAAAGCGGCGGGCGCGCCGGTCGAAGTCGATATCAGTAAGCTGCAAGACGGACAAATGATCCGTGTCGAGTGGCGAGGAAAACCTGTGTGGATTGTGCGCCGTAGCGACGCCGTGGTTGAGGAGCTTTCAAGCTTTGAAGACCAATTGCGCGATCCGCAATCAGCACAGCCGCAACAACCGGAATATGCAACCAACCAGCTCCGCTCTATTAAACCTGAAATTTTTGTCGCGGTTGGTATATGCACCCATCTTGGTTGTTCACCAACCTATCTACCAGACAGCTTCAGTGAGCAAGTGAGTGGAGTGAAAGCCGGGTTCTTTTGTCCGTGTCATGGGTCAAAATTTGACATGGCTGGACGTGTCTTTCAAGGCGTACCTGCACCACTTAACCTGGTCGTTCCACCTTATATGTACTTGGACGACAAGCGAGTGCTGGTGGGACAAGATGAGGGGGCTGCGTAATGGAAAGTTTTGCTAACTGGATTGAGAAACGCCTTCCCGCGATGAATGCGTATCGCAAGCACATGACCGAGTACCCAATGCCGAAGAACTTTAACTTCTGGTATATGTTTGGTGTGCTCGCGATGATTGTTCTGGTTAACCAAATTGTTACCGGGATTTGGCTAACCATGAACTACAACCCTTCAGCGGAAGGTGCGTTTGCCTCTGTTGAATACATCATGCGTGATGTCGAGTACGGTTGGCTGCTCCGATATATGCACTCCACTGGGGCCTCGGCGTTCTTCGTGGTGGTGTACCTGCACATGTTCCGCGGCCTCATTTATGGCTCGTACCAGAAGCCGCGTGAGCTACTGTGGCTGTTTGGGATGCTGATCTTCTTGGTGTTAATGGCAGAAGCCTTTATGGGCTACCTGCTGCCATGGGGACAGATGTCTTACTGGGGGGCACAGGTTATCATCTCCTTGTTTGGTGCGATTCCTGTGATTGGTGATGACTTAACGCTTTGGATCCGCGGTGATTACGTGGTATCAGGCGCAACCTTGAACCGCTTCTTTGCGCTTCACGTGGTAGCCTTGCCGATTGTCTTGCTGTTGTTAGTCGCGTTGCACGTGCTAGCGTTGCACGAAGTGGGCTCTAACAACCCAGATGGTATCGACACCAAACTGCCTAAAGGCGAAGCGGATGACGATGGCCAGCAGTCACAGTTTACGTTCCACCCTGATTACACCAAAAAATATAAGATCATCGACTCGATTCCTTTCCATCCATACGGCACGGTGAAAGATCTCATTGGCGTGGGTGTGTTTGGTATCTTGTTCGCGTATGTGATTTTCTTTAACCCTGAGATGGGCGGTTACTTCCTTGAGCCACCGAACTTTGAGGCCGCGAACCCGCTGAAGACCCCTGAGCATATTGCTCCGGTTTGGTACTTCACGCCCTTCTATGCAATTTTGCGTGCGATTCCTGACAAGCTGATTGGTGTTATCGCCATGGGTGCGTCGATTGTGGTGCTGTTCTTGTTGCCATGGTTAGATCGTTGTCGCGTGCGTTCGTATCGCTACCGTAGCAAACTGCACTTGGCAAACATTGTGCAATTTGTGATTGCGTTTGTAGCTCTCGGCATTCTGGGCGCGTTGCCAGCGACTCCAACGTACACCTTGCTGGCGCAGATCTTCAGCTTCTGTTACTTCATGTTCTTTGTGCTGTTGTTCTTCTACAGCAAAAATGAGGCAACAAAACCGCTACCAGAGAGGGTGACATTCAAATGAGAAAATGGATTGTAATCTTGTGCGCGCTGTTGCCCTCTTTGGCAATGGCCGCGGGCGGTAACGTTCACTTGGACGACGCCAACAACGATTTAACGGATAAAGCCTCATTGCAACGTGGCGCAAAAATGTTCATGAACTACTGCTTCGGCTGTCATGCCACGCAGTATCAGCGCTATCAGCGTGTCGCAGAAGATCTGAACATTCCACAAGACTTGATGGAAGAACACCTGATTGTCGACAAGAATGCGGACTATGGTGAGTTAATGACTAACGCCATGAGTCAAGAGTCGGGTGCACAGTACTTCGGTGCGCCAGCGCCTGACTTGACGCTGGTCGCGCGTGTACGTGGTACTGACTGGATCTATACCTATCTGCGTTCATTCTATGTTGACCCATCGCGTCCGTTTGGCGTGAACAATACGGTATTCCCTAACGTGGGCATGCCGCATGTGCTTGAAGAGCTTCAAGGCACGCCTCGTAAGGTTTACGAAACACGCATGGTGGATGGTGAGCCGGTTGAGGAATTTGTCGGTCTGAAGTCTGACGGTAACGGCGAGCTGAGTAAGGGCGAGTATGATAATGCCGTCCGAGACTTGGTCAATTTCCTCGAGTATTCCGGTGAGCCGGTGAAGCTTGAGCGCCAGCAACTCGGTTGGTGGGTGATCGGTTTCTTCGTGGTATTCTTGATTTTGGCTTACTTCCTCAAGAAAGAATATTGGCGCGATGTGCACTGATCGGTTAATCTAGTGTGTTGCTAATCCGCAATGGGGACTTGTAGTCCCCATTGCTTTCTATTGATATTGAACATCCTGGAGGGGTTGATGGCTGTTGCTGCCAATAAACGCTCGGTGATGACGTTATTCTCTGACGCATCTGATTTATATAGTCATCAGGTACGCATCGTCCTCGCAGAGAAAGGTGTCAGTGTAGAAATCGAGCTGGTGGATACGAATAATCTGCCAGAAGATCTGGTTGACTTAAATCCTTATAACTCTGTTCCAACCTTGATTGACCGTGAGTTAGCGCTGTATAACGCAGACATCATCATGGAATACTTGGATGAGCGTTTCCCTCACCCGCCATTGATGCCGGTTTATCCTGTCGCGCGTGCACAAAGCCGCTTGATGATGTATCGCATTAAGCGTAACTGGTATACCTTGGTGGATCAGATCATGCAGGGCAGTGCGGATGAGGCGGATAAAGCCCGTAAGCAATTACGTGAAGAGCTCCTGGCTCTGGCGCCTGTCTTTGCCGAAGATCCTTACTTCTTAAGTGAAGAATTTAGCCTTGTTGATTGCTACTTAGCGCCACTTTTATGGCGTTTACCTGCACTGGGTATCGAACTGACCGGTCAGGGCTCGAAGCAAGTCAAAGACTACATGACGCGTCTGTTTGAGCGTGATTCGTTTCTCGCCTCACTGACAGAAGCTGAACGTGAAATGCGACTAACAGGTCAATAATGTCTACATCTGAATTTGCCATGACACCGCGCCGTCCTTATTTGGTTCGGGCGTTTTACGACTGGTTACTGGACAACGATCTCACGCCACACATTGTGGTCGATGCGACCTTACCAGGAACGCAAGTACCGTTTGATTACGTTAAAGACGGGCAAATTGTACTGAACATCGCCCCGCGAGCAGTCGGTAATCTTGAACTCAGTAACGAGCATGTGTGTTTTAACGCGCGCTTTGGCGGTAAACCGCAGCAAGTGATGGTGCCAATGGCAGCCGTGCTTGCACTGTATGCGCGTGAAAATGGCGCCGGGACCATGTTTGAAATGGAGCCTGCCTACGCCAACGCTGATGACGAGATGTTCGAGGACGAGACGTTCGAGCCGGCACCGACCGAAGAGGACGAGCCATCGCTTGTCTCTGTTGACAGTGTTGACGATCCAGACGCACTGCCACAGGCCGATGACGAACCAGAAGCGCCAGCGGCGCCGAGTAAAAAAGGCAAGCCGACGCTTACCGTGGTGAAATAACCACTTGGCAGGTTAAACGATGACAAAAAACCAGCACCTCGATGCTGGTTTTTTTTATGTGTTACGCGCGCGGCAGGCGCAGTGCAAGCGCGCCCGCAACCGAGCACCCTCGCACTAGGGCTAGACAGCGAGGACTAGTGACGCTCGGTCATGATCTCGCGTGAGAATACCTTCTCACAGTACTTGCAGCAGAGCTTCACATCGTCGGCCTCCGTGAGCACTCGGAATGAGCTATCGACAGCCGGCTCGCCATGGGTAATGCAGTTAGAGTTTGGGCAGCTAAACACCCCTTGAATCACCTCAGGCAATGTCAGCGGCAGCTTGGCGACCACTTGATAATCTTCAATTTGATTCACCGTTGCCTGTGGCGCGTACAGGGCAAGCTGACTGGCTTGATCTTCGCTGATTACCACGTTCTCGATTTTGATCAAATCTTTACTGCCGAGCGCCGACGAAGGCAGATTCAAACCAATGGTGATCCGCTGATCGCTACCATGCATTTGAAACAGGTTTAAGATCTTAAAGCCAATGTGCGCGGGGATATGATCAATCACAGTGCCGTGGCAGATCGCTTCGACTTGTAGTTTATTATCCGTGCTCATTTTGCAACTCCTTCAACCTGTTCATTTAACACCAGCGCGAGTAGAGCCTCTCGGGCATACACCCCATTTTCTGCTTGCTCAAAGTAATACGCGTGCGGGGTTTTATCGACATCAACGGTAATTTCATCCACGCGTGGCAGCGGATGCATCACCTTCATATTCGGCTTGGCATCACGCAGCATGCCGGCACTTAAAATAAACGCTGATTTAATGTGGGCGTATTCTGACTCATCAAAGCGCTCTTTTTGCACCCGTGTCATGTAAAGTACATCTAACTCAGGCACCACATCGCTAATGCTACTGTGCAGGCTATACGGGTGGCCGCCCGCGGCAAGCTCATCAAGCAGGTGCTCTGGCATGGCGAGTGCATCAGGAGCGATGTAAAAGAAGCGGTTGCCCTCGAACTTTGATAACGCCTGGGTCAGCGAATGCACGGTACGGCCGTATTTGAGATCTCCCACCATGGCGATATTTAAGTTATCCAAGCGGCCCTGGGTTTCGTAAATCGAGAACAAATCGAGCAAGGTTTGGGTCGGGTGCTGATTCGCGCCGTCGCCACCATTCACCACCGGCACGCCTTCAGAAAACTCCGACGCTAATCGCGCAGCGCCTTCTTTTGGGTGACGCATGACAAAGCCATCAACGTAAGAAGAAATCACACGGACCGAATCAGCCAAGGTTTCGCCTTTTTTGCCTGACGAGGTATTGCCGCCGTCGGGAAAGCCAATTACCGAGCCGCCAAGGCGCTGAATCGCGGTTTCAAAGGACAACCGCGTGCGGGTTGACGCTTCAAAAAAGCAGCTAGCAATCACTTTATTTTTTAACAGCGTCGGGTTCGGGCGGGCTTTAAGTTCGCCCGCCGTGGCAACGATTAACTCTAGCTCGTCGCGGCTGAGCTCGGGAATGGAAATAATATGTTTGTGATAAAGCGTATTGGCCATAACGCGAGTCCCTTTCTTTGCAGTGTGCTACAGGCAAAAAAAAACCTCCGAAACGGAGGCTTTTACGATCACGACCAATGCGAATGCCGTCCCGCGATGGGGCGGATAAATCGCTGTTTGTGGGTGGAATAACCAACATAACTTCTGGCCGTGTAGTGAAATCTGGCCGAATTATACGCCCCTATTTGTGCTGTGCAAGCAAAAGTGCAATCGTTTACGCGCTTGCTTTGACGAGTGTGGCAATCATCACAGCCTTGATGGTATGGAGGCGGTTCTCGGCTTGATCAAAGACGATCGACTGCGCCGATTCAAATACCGCGTCGGTCACTTCCAGGCCATTGAGCCCGTATTGATCGGCAATTTGTTTACCCACGCCGGTCTCGTCATTATGAAACGCGGGCAAGCAGTGCATGAACTTGGCATCTGAGTTCTCGGTGGCGGCCATCAAACCGGGGTTGACTTGATAAGGGGTGAGATCCGCCACCCGCTGCGCCCAAACCGATTCTGGCTCGCCCATCGACACCCAGATGTCGGTATAAATAAAATCACAGCCTTTCACCGCCGCCGTATCTTCCGTGAGTGTGATCGTTGCTCCAGTACTGGCGGCAATATCTTGGCAGGTGGCAATCAAATCCGCCTCAGGCCAATAGGCTTTAGGACCAATCAAGCGTAAATCCATCCCCATTTTGGCCGCGCCCACCATCAACGAATTGCCCATGTTATTGCGCGCATCACCCAAATACGCAAAGGCGATTTGATTGAGCGGCTTGTCACTGTGCGCTTGCATGGTGAGTAAATCCGCCAGCACTTGAGTGGGGTGAAAGTCATCGGTAAGGCCATTCCACACCGGCACACCAGCATGGGCGGCTAAGGTTTCCACCACCTCTTGACCAAACCCACGATACTGAATGCCATCGTACATTCTCCCTAACACCCGCGCGGTGTCCTTCATGGTCTCTTTATGGCCAATTTGGCTGCCGCTGGGGCCGAGATACGTGACTTGTGCGCCTTGATCAAACGCCGCCACTTCAAACGCACAGCGGGTGCGGGTTGAGGTTTTCTCAAAAATCAGCGCAATGTTTTTGCCCGTCAGCTGTGGGGTTTCCTCACCACAGGCTTTGGCCGCTTTAAGGACGGCGGCATCATCAATCAGATCGTGGATTTGCTGAGGTGACAAGTCGAGTAAGGTGAGCAGTGATTGCTGGTAGAGGTCGCTTTTCATATTTATCCCTAAATAACGCGCTAAATTGAATATTAAATCGATATTTATGTTTAATTATTCTCTGATAGTAAAGTGCGTGTCAACAAGATGCAAGCGACAAAACCGAGCGTAAAGGCCATCAATTAACCATTAACACACCGTTTTGAAGGTTTTCTGACCGCAGGAGGGGGATTTAATCAAGGACTGACAATGCTGATAAATTGGCGACAAACGACACAATCCTTTTACCGCCTTATAGCGAGGGAATGACAGGCCAGTGCGACGAGTGCGAGATAGTGTTTCTGTCCTCAAGGGCAACGACACTATTAGGAAGGAGAACACCATGAAAACACACAACCAAGCACTGACTCTGAGCGCACTGATGATGATAGTTGGCCTAGCGGGCCCGGCAATGGCGAATGACGAGCCTATGCAGCCTGCAGACGGCCAGCCAGCGGTAACCTGCCCTGAAGGTGGCACGGATTGCGACACCCAGCCAATACCAGAAGACGACAACAGCGCCTGGCCACCGGAAGAAGAAACCTGGCCCGCCGATGACAACAGCGAAGACCCCGCCATGCAGTAAGTGGTGTCACAGAACTCAGTAAGCAAAGCATGAGTGCCGTCACACTGGCGGCGCTTGTTTTGCCACCACTGCGCTAAGTGCTCAAAAACCATACTGAATTGACCCCCTTACAACTAGACACCCTGTTTGCCTTCCCCTATAATCCCAATCCATTCGGCCCCTTAGCTCAGTGGTTAGAGCAGTCGACTCATAATCGATTGGTCCCCAGTTCAAGTCTGGGAGGGGCCACCAGATTCTAGAAGGTTAGTAAGCGTAGTGTTTACTAACCTTTTTTTGTACCTGACGATTTTGGGTCAGGTAATGGGTCAGGTAAGCCCCGATCACGCACTCTTCTCTGTCCTCTCCCAATACTAATCCGAATACTGCGCTGTTGCCAAATGTGTCCTTCTGGCGGATAAATCTCTCCCATAGAGCACAAAGATAGATTGAACTGGCAAACCAATCATAAGTAACTTAAATTGCACTTATAGGTAGCTTTTTATACATTTATCGCAAAAGTGAGTTATAGTGAACTTATGTGTTGAGGCGAACTCGATAATGACAAAAGTACATTAAAAGGCACTTATGAAAAAAGGTAAGAGTGTAAAGGCACAACCTATGCCTGATTTGAATACCGAGTTTAGTATGGAAACGCTGGGGAGCGCCATTCGCTCAAAGCGCACCGATAGAGGCTGGCGTATTGATGATCTCGCGTCAAAAGCCAACTTATCTCGTAGAACAGTCATGAAGATAGAAAAAGGCGATACCAGTGTCACCTTTGCCAATGTACTTGTCCTCATGGACATCTTAGGGTTGTCTTTGCGCCTTATCGACCTAAACCTATTTGCTCGTCCACATAGCCAAATAATCTCCCAAGCGGAAAACAGCGTGATAAGCAGTGAGGACGGTTGGTATGAGTAAGTTACAACAGCTAGACGTGTTTATCGGTACGAATACCAAAATTGGTCGTTTGATTCTCCCCGTCGGAACAGAAACAGAGTTCTCATTCATCTATGAAGATGAATGGAAACACACGGGGTTCCCGATTTCACAACACATCCCTTTCGTTGATCAGGCTTCGCCACGCAGTATCGAGAACTATCTCAGAAACCTCCTTCCTGAAGGAGAAGCCTTTGAGGAAATGATACAAAACACCACCATCTCCAAAAGCAACACGTTCGGACTAATTCGTAAGCTTGGTGCGGAAACATCTGGTGCATTATCTTTTCGAGTGCCAGGTTCGGAGCCTCAAGAAACCAGCTTTAGACCTGTACCTAATGAGGAGTTGGTAGACCGATTAGAGCGTAACTTAGCGCCATTGGTTTATTGGGATGGCAAGGTTCGCCTTTCGGTTGCAGGTGTGCAAAATAAGTTAAACGTACTTAAGCGCGGCGATGAATGGGGGTTTGGGGAAGGCAAATTAAGTTCAAACTACATTCTGAAGTTTGAAAGCGGTAAAGCACCGTGTATTGCTGTTAATGAGTTCTTCTGCATGACATTAGCCAAGCTAGCTGGTTTGGACGTCGCTAATGTTGAGTTAACTCGCATTGGGAAGACGAGGACACTGAGCATAGAGCGGTTCGATCGAGCCTATATCGCGATTCGTGATGTCGTTCAACGAAAACATGTGATTGATGGCTGTCAGGCAACTGACTTACCTCCAGGTTATAAATACGAGCGTCAGAATGGGGATGACGGCGATGGCGTGTATATGCGCGATGGCGTTTCTTTCCCGCGTCTACTGAGCGTCAAAACCATAGACACGGTAACCACCAACCTAAAACTTACCCAATGGATGCTCTTTAATCTCGCAACGCTAAACTATGATGCTCATGGTAAAAATATTAGCTTCTTCGTCACCCCTAAAGGCCTAGAGCTGACCCCTTTTTATGATTTAGTGAACATAGAAGCTATTGCTCAAGAGGGAGCAAAGCGCAATTCGCGAAGTGGTAAATTGTCTGCTGATGAGGGGCGAGCCGCCAGTATCCCGCAATATTTTGCAATGTCGATTGGCGATTGGGAAAGTGAAGACTTTCAAAATCCGCCGAAAGGCAACTTCCAACGTCCAATCACCAGCTATGATTTAGCCGAGTTCGGTGCTCTGCTCGGTTATTCAGGCACCAAAATGGCTTCCATAATGGTAGAAACCGTTGGTGCTATAAAAAATGCCCTGAAGGAAGCGGTTGACCTTACCGATGCTCAAGGAATCGACGATGGGGAACGTGAACACATAGAGCTATGTGTGTCACTCATCCAAACAGAGTGTGCATACTTGCTAACGCAAGCCGACGGTGTGCCAGAAATGAGCAAGCTTCTTTAATGGCAAATGCAGAGTAACCAAACTCGACAAGTGCGGCTTGATGGTTTTGTCACGACCTCTGTTCAGGGGGCGAGCTCAGTATGCATTCCCACGCGGGAGCGTGGGAACGAGTAATCGTCGCCAATGACATCACCGACGTTAAAGTACGCGTAGGTCGGCATAAGCGCCTTCTCGATCGCGCAAGCTAGGTGTGATTTCCGCCGCGCGCCCGTTGCACGGCGCCATCGGACATCAAAGCCAAAGATTAACCTCGATGTTAAATTTGGCGCCAAACGTGACTGGCGCCCAGGTGGCATAGCGCATCATTGTTGACATCTTACCGGGGCTTGTGTCACCTACGCCAATGGCACCATCGATGTATAAATTTTGTCATTGTAGTGGCCAACTAACATTGGCCACGGTGTTAGATCGTGTAAGAACAGAGATCCGTTCAGCAGAATCAGAGTAACCAAACTCGACAAGTGCGGCTTGATGATTTTGTCACGATCTCTGGTGATGGCTTAAGTTCCATATGCATTCCCACGCGGGAGCGTGGGAACGAGTAAAAGTAACTTAAATTGCACTTATAGATCGTCTCTTACATAACCACTTCAAAAGTGATTTATAGTGAACTTTATTGAGCAACAATTACAGTGGCCGATTGGTCTGATAAGGTCGGCACAGTAGAACGGAGGGGGTCGGGACCATGAGCAAGCTTACACTGTGCAGCCTGTTTTCCTCGTCTTGCCGTAAGCACGAATAACTGTCACGGATAACACTTTAACGCGCATAAAAGTGTTAATTTATACACTTTTATGCGCGTAAAAATGTTGAAAGCTGCATTTTTTTGCGCATTTTTGTGTAATAAAAAGTCAGTTAGATAGGCACCTAAACGAGGGTAGCTAGATGAAACGATCACTTCTTTTATAGGGCTTTCCAAGTATGACGGGGTCCGAGCGTGTAAGAACAGAGATCCGTTCAGCAGAATCAGAGTAACCAAACTCGACAAGTTCGGCTTGATGATTTTGTAACGATTTCAGTTCATGGTTCAAATCTCGTATGCATTCCCACGCAGGAGCGTGGGAACGAGTAATAGAGATCCAGGGCAGTAAAGTCACAGTGAAAAAACGCAGCCCCACGGCTGCGTTTTGTTTATCTCACTCAATGAAACCAAGCCTGTGTTATTGAGTCGGCTCAATGGTCAGTGGCTCCCAGGTTGCCATGGCATTGCCGCCGGCGCCGTATTGGTCTGGGTATGCACGGCCTTTAAGCAGGGTGTAGTACACATCAACAAAGTCATCATCGTTGGTCAGCCAGCCGTCGGGGATGGCTTCGATGATTTTGCCGGTGATTTGCGTGACCACGCCATAGGCTTGCGCTTCCAAGTCGGGGATCGCGGCTAGGATATCACTCGCCACCTCGTTAAGTTTCAGCGCCAGCTCTTTGTAGTTGGTGCCGTCGTCTTGCTCCATTAAGATCACGTCTGCCGCGCCCCAGCGATAACGATCCCAATGGATCATCACCTGATTAGGGTAATAGGTGGTTTTGTCGTAATCCAAATACGGCATATCGACAATGTCGAGCGTTGGTTCGTCACGGCTTGGATTCACACCGGTGACAATGGCATACACTTCTGCTGCGCCGGAGATCCACGGTTCTTTATCGTCGGCCAGGCGGATGGTTTTTAGCACTGTGGTGTCAATGGGTTGGGCTGGGGCTTGTGCCATCATGCGTGCACTACGACGCATCCGTGGTGCTGGGTTCTGCTCCGCCAAGGTGCGACGCATCACTTCCAATCCGGCTTTTAATGCCGCTTTGCCGTCCGTATCAATCACTAACACGGGGCGGTCAGGCATTTGATAGACGTCTAGCCAGTGGGTGTTGCCCTCAGTGTCAAAGGCCTCAATCTGGGTCCAGCTTTTTTCATCACCGGCCGGCTCAAAGGCAAACAAAGGCGCTTGGCCGGCTTGCCAACGCGCGAGCATGCTTGGGTCGGCTAAGCGTACTTCGAGCAGTTGGTCGGCGACGTCTTCGACGCCTTGCGCCTCACGCAATGCACGGTCAGCGCTGTGCAGCTGAGTATCCAGGCTGCGTTTGCTGCGTGAGCTACGCGCTTGAGGCTGTGTCAGTGCCGACAAGGGAGCATTTAAGCCATAACTATTAATATTGCGCTGTAGCGTTGGGGCAATTTGCGCATAGTCTTGGCTGAGCTGTTTGGCGGTGTCGCGTTTTATCTCTACCACGTTGTTATCTGCGCTACCGGCAAAAGCGGGGATGAAAACCTGAGAAAGGCCGGCGAATAGCAGCGAGATCAGTATTTTTTTATTCATCGCATTTCCTTTTCGTTATGTCCAACTGACGTTAGTTAGAGCTAACGCTTTGTATCTTGCGATGCTTGTCTTTAAACACGCTATCTCAAATAAAAAGAGCTGTGAGTACAGTTCACAAAAAAACTGAAACTCTAATGCGAAATTAGTCATTTTTGGAATTGGAGTAAATACTCACTAATGAAAAAGAATGAGATTTCCAGCAATCAATCGGTATGAATGTTGGCAGTTTTAACCGTAACTGATTGATTGGTGAAATGAAGCGATGAGAGGGAGTGGGAAAAGAACCATCAATGTTGTAGGCCGTGCGGGTAAGCCATAAACACGATAGCAGACGGTAAAAGGTGGGAGAGAAGCGCGTGGGGAGAGAACCGCCAGCATTGCACTGGCGGTGTTGAGTGCTTAAATGCCGTCGCGTTCTAGCGGACAGCTCATGCAGCGTGCACCGCCTCGGCCTCGACCGAGTTGGTCGCCGGGAATAGAGAGCACTTTAATGCCGGCTTTATCATATTTTTCATTAGTGTAGGTATTGCCTTCGTAGCCAATCACGACGCCTGGACGCACGGTCAGCACGTTGTTGGCATCGTTCCATTGCTCACGCTCGGCGGCATAGCTGTCGCCGCCGGTAGTAATGATGTTTAACGGGCCGACATCCAGCGCTTTTTCAATCGCGGTGAGGTAGCAAGACTGTGCTTCCACGTTAAGGCTGTCTTCCCCTTTACGGGTTAAGCGCCAGCAAGGCAAATCAGGGCGCATCACCGTGGGGTAGACTGAGAAAGTATGGATATCCATGTGGGTCATCACGGTATCCAGGTGCATGCATGAGCGGTTTTTCGGTAATTGCACCGCAATCACTTCTTTGGCTTGACCGCTAAACAGTAGGCTACGCGCTAGCTGTTCAACCCCTTGAGGCGTGGTGCGCTCGGACATGCCAATCAAAACCGCGCCGCGGCCAATGACCAGCACGTCGCCACCTTCAATCGCGGCGTTGTCGTAATCGCGGACCTCATCACCGAGGTAATTGACAAATTGGCTTTGCGCGAACTCAGGATGCCAGCGGTAAATGGCGCGCAAGTGATTGGTCTCTCGCTGGCGGGCGGATTTCGCCATTGGGTTGAGTGAGACGCCGCCATACACCCAGCAGGAGGTATCGCGGGTAAACAGATGGTTGGGCAGCGGCTCAATCACGAAGTCGGTTTTGTCGTGCATCGCTTGCATCATCGAGGATGATTGCACGGGTAAATCGATATAGCTTAAGCCACCGAGCAGAATGTCCGCGAGCGTGTTGTGGTCGATATCGGCCATGTAGGCGCGCACATCGTTGGCAAATTGATAGCCAAGACGGTATTGGTTAAGCTGGGTGTCGAGCAGCCATTGCTTGGCATCAGGTTCGGCTAATGTCTCAACCAGTAAGTCGTGCAGTAGGTGCACCTGCACGCCTTGATCCGTGAGTGTGCGGGCGAACATATCATGCTCTTCGCCGGCACGCTCTACCGCCAGAACATCATCAAACAACAAATCGTGGCAGTTAGATGGCGTTAGGTGGTTTAACGCTCGTTCAGGGCGATGAAGCAGAACGCGCTTCAGTTGCCCAACTTCGGATCCAACGTAAAACTCACTCATGGTAGGTCCTCTTTTTCCTTAATACGGGCCAGGCAATGAGACAAACAGCGCCTTGCACATCCGGGATGTGTGCTCACCGATAAGGTGGGAATGCGGGCCGTTTGCACAGGGTGGGCGTGTCTCATGTCCTCCTTGGATGGTCGAATAATGACAACCTTCCGAGGGGAGGTCAATGTTACAAATCACTAACAATCTCGCCAAACTAGCAAGGTCACAGAAAATTCATCAACTTGGCGGTTTTATCGTCAGCTTCGCGGTGAGCGAACGTGGCATTTTTGCCGAAACCGTGCCATATTGCGCCCGTATTCATTTTCTGGAGTCGCGCTTATGTCACAGGCTGAACTGATTGAACAACAACACCAAGAAACGCGCATGATTATCGAGGAGCTTCTCGCTGACGGCAGTGATCCGGATGCGTTATATACCATTGAGCACCATTTATGTGCCGATACCTTTGCGGCGCTGGAAGATGCGGCGGTCGAGGCCTTTAAAATGGGCTTTGAGGTAGCAGAGGCTGAAGAGCTCGAGCTGGAAGAGGGCGGCACGATTGTTTGCTTTGATGCGGTCATGGAAACCGCCTTGAATGCCGAACGCATTGATGAGCAGGTAGAAAAGTTGGTGGCGTTGGCCGACAAGCACAACATTGATTACGACGGCTGGGGTACCTATTTCGAGTCGGATGAAGACGAAGAAAGCCCAGAAAGCGAGTAAATTTACTCGCACCAGTAAGCCTCAAAAAGCCACGTTCGCGTGGCTTTTTATTTGCCTGAACTTGTTTACAGCACCTTTATCATGGTGACTTCACAGCTGTCGTGACCGGTGTTTCCCATCCTAGGACACGGCACAAAACCGAGTGACTGATACAAGGCAATGGCGGCGGTGAGGTTGGCGGTGGTCTCGAGGTAGCAGCGCTGATAGCCCCATTCTCGCGCCGTATCCATCGCCTTGACGGCTAACCGCTTTGCGATGCCTTTGCCGCGTAATGCTGGCAGAAAGTACATCTTCTGTAGTTCACACACACCATCGTGCCCAGGCAAAGGGGCGACACCGCCACCGCCGAGGATCACTCTATCTGCTTCAATCACCCAATAGGCGGCATGCGGGTGCGTATATTGTTCGCTGAGATAATCGAGGGTGGGATCGGCCACGCTAAATCCGGCATCGGCACTAAGACCATGTTCGGCAGAGACGCGACGAATGACATCGGCAATGGCAGGGTTATCGCTCGGCGCAATTAAGCGCACGTCGAGGGACGCAGGGGCGTGTGAGTCAGCCTTGCGTAAATTTTGGGGGCAATCCTTAGCCATTAATACACTCCGGATAATAGATTTATCGACAATCTATCTCACTGAGATGGCTTTCACAACTCAATCGCGATATAGGCAAGGCGGCGATCATTGCGCGTTGTTCGGCGTCACTATCCCCGGTGTGGTTTTAGTGGTGGTGGCCAAGGTGCACCGGCGCGGGTTTTACCCCATGACGGCGCTGCCAGATTTTTTCATGGAAAAAGTAAGCCAATGTATTGATGCTTGGCTCAACCAGCGCTAATGCACCACCGACTAACCAATCACCGCTGATCAAATAGCCGACCAAGAAAGCGACGTTAAAGTGGATCACCGCAAAGCTGGCGGTTTTAATCACCGGACGCGCTTGACGGCTTAGTTTCCACACTTTTTCATGAAGGTAAAAGGCACCCGTGTTGACCGTTGGCTCGGTCATGGCAATTAAGCTACCTAAAATGATATCGCCGGTGAGCACATACGCGACCGTAAAGGCGATCGAAAAGTGGATAGCGGCAAAACTGAGTGTCTTTTTCATGGTGTAGCTCCTTCGCGGCAACACGCGTTTAATCAACAATGACAGTATGTACGGTTCATGTCGATAAATAAAAACGGTTCTCACTATCTTTTAGATAGAGAAGGGCTATCAAAGGCGATCAGTGCTGGTACAACAACCGTTGAGAAAGTGACCAAGCCAATTGTGTGCTGGTGTTGGGCATAAAAAAAGCCACGCCGATTGGCGTGGCTTATCACAGGGTATCGGTAAGACCGATGAACTATAACGCAGCGATGGTGACCTTTTGCTCACCGAGCTTGGTTAAGGTGTCACGATAGCCATCGAGCTTTTCACGCTCTTTCGCTACCACGGCTTCGGGCGCTTTAGCGACAAAGCCTTCATTGCCAAGCTTACCTTCAACACGCTTGATCTCACCTTCGATTTTGGCGATCTCTTTGTCCAGACGCGCCAGTTCGGCATCTTTATCAATCAAGCCCGCCATTGGGATCAAGATCTCAGCGCTGCCAACCAAGGCAGACGCACAGGCCGGTAGCGTTTCGCTGCCGTCCAGAACCTTGAAACTGCCCAGTTTAGCCAATGCGTTTAAGGTGGTGCTGTTGCTGCTTGCGCGATCAGCATCACGTGAATCGGCGGCTTTTAGCATTACGTCAAGTGGTTGGCTTGGCGCAATATCGTACTCAGCACGTAGGTTACGGATGCTGACGATAAACTGCTTCACCCACTCAATGTCTTCTGACGCTTGGGTGTTCACGTGGCTTTGATCAAATTGCGGCAGAGGCTGCTGCATAATGGTGTCGCCTTCCACGCCGTTTACCAGCGGTTTAACGCTCTGCCAGATCGCTTCGGTGATGTAAGGGATCACAGGGTGCGCCAGACGCAAGGTTTTCTCCAGCACGGTGATCAAGGTATAACGGGTGGCACGCTGTTGTGCGTCGTCACCTTTCCACAGCACCGGCTTGGTCAGCTCCAAGTACCAATCGCAGAATTGATGCCAGATAAACTCATACAAGACGCCCGCCGCCATATCGAGACGGTAGTTGTCGAGGTGGGTGTTAAAGTCTTTGGCCGCTTGTTGGAACTGAGACTCGATCCACTGATCGGCGTTTGAGAAGGTCATCTCGCCGCCGTTCATGCCGCAATCTTGCGCTTCGGTGTTCATCAGCACGTAACGGCTGGCGTTCCAAAGTTTGTTACAGAAGTTGCGGTAACCTTCCAGGCGCTTCATGTCCCAGTTGATGTCACGGCCGGTAGAGGCCAGTGCCGCCAAGGTAAAGCGCAAGGCATCGGTGCCGTGGGCGTCGATGCCGTTTTCGAAGGTTTTGCGGGTCGCCTTCTCGATTTTTTCAGCCAGCTTAGGCTGCATCATGTTACCGGTGCGCTTGGCAACCAGATCATCAATACCAATGCCGTCAATCATGTCGAGTGGGTCAAGCACGTTGCCTTTCGACTTCGACATCTTGGCGCCACTTTCATCGCGAATCAGGCCGGTCATGTAGATGGTTTTGAACGGGACTTGTGGCTTGCCGTTTTCATCTTTGATGAAGTGCATGGTCATCATGATCATACGCGCCACCCAGAAGAAGATAATATCGAAGCCTGACACCAATACATCGGTAGGATGGAAGGTTTTCAGTGCATCGGTATTTTCTGGCCAGCCGAGGGTGCCGAATGTCCAAAGCGCCGATGAGAACCAGGTATCGAGCACGTCTTCGTCTTGGCGCAGCGCGACGTCGTCGCCAATCTGGTTGTCACGACGGACTTCGTCTTCATCGCGGCCCACATAGACATTGCCGTGATCGTCATACCAGGCAGGAATGCGGTGACCCCACCAAAGCTGACGCGAAATACACCAGTCTTGTACATCGCGCATCCAGGCAAAGTACATGTTTTCGTATTGCTTGGGCACAAACTGAATGTCGCCATCTTCTACCGCTTTGACTGCCGGCTCGGCGAGCGGCGCGGTGCGCACATACCATTGGTCGGTCAGCATCGGCTCAATGACCACGCCACCGCGGTCGCCATAAGGGACGGTCAGATCGTGATCTTTGATTTCACCCAGCAAGCCGAGCGCGTCAAACTCGGCGACGATCGCTTTACGCGCAGCAAAACGTTCCAAACCCTGGTAGGCGGCTGGAATGTCGCTCGCGTAGGCGGTGCTTGGCTGGCCTTTGTGATCAAACACTTCTGCGTGCTCGCGGATATCCGCGTTCAGGGTCAAAATGTTGATCATTGGCAGCTGGTGGCGCTGGCCGACTTCGTAGTCATTAAAGTCGTGCGCGGGAGTGATTTTTACACACCCGGTGCCTTTTTCCATGTCGGCGTGTTCGTCGCCCACGATCGGGATACGACGATTCACCACTGGCAGCAACACGTGCTGACCAATCAGATCTTTGTAGCGCGGATCGTCTGGGTTTACCGCAACACCGGTATCGCCCAGCATGGTTTCTGGACGGGTGGTGGCAACGACAATGTAGTCTTTACCGTCTGCGGTTTTGGCACCATCAGCCAGTGGATAACGGAAATGCCACATGTGGCCTTTCTTATCTTTGTTTTCCACTTCCAAGTCCGAAATCGCCGTGTGCAGTTTCGGATCCCAGTTCACCAAGCGTTTGCCGCGATAAATCAAGTCTTCTTTGTGCAGGCGCACAAACACTTCTTTTACCGCATTGGAGAATCCTTCGTCCATGGTGAAACGTTCGCGATCCCAGTCGACAGAGGCACCCAAGCGGCGCAGCTGTTGGGTAATGGTACCACCGGATTCGCCTTTCCATTGCCAAATTTTGTCAATAAACGCGTCACGGCCGTAGTCGTGCTTGGTTTTGTTTTCTTCGGCTGCGATCTTACGTTCCACCACCATCTGCGTGGCAATACCGGCGTGGTCGGTCCCCACTTGCCAAAGGGTATTTTTACCTTTCATGCGCGCGGCACGGGTCAGGGTATCCATGATGGTATCCTGAAACGCGTGGCCCATATGCAGGCTACCGGTTACATTCGGAGGTGGGATCATGATGCTAAAGGCATCTTTGCTGGTATCACCATGAGGTCGGAAATAGCCCGCCTCTTCCCAGCGCTGATACAGCGCTTTTTCAATTGATTGTGGATTATATGTCTTTTCCATAGCGCTCTTGAAAGATCGTCAAGGGTTGGGCGATTGGTCGATGGCCAAGGTATGAAGTTGCAGGCCTGCCAGTCGGTATGCTTTATATCGGTGACGCGCGTGCTGTTTAAGCGTCTCATCGCAAGGGACGAAGTCTACCACTTGTGCAAACGAAGGCGCAAAATTTGATGCCTCTGTCGCCAAATTGATTAACACACTGCGATGACCGGTATGGCGCACACCTGGCCAGCCTATTTCCACCGGTGCGCCGCCTCGCGGCCCTTCACCGACCAGATTATGGGGCACGAAGGTATCTGGGTCACGTTGCCATAAAGCGTCATCCAATTGATGCGCTTGGGCTTGGTCCTGTGCAGCCAGATAAATGCGTTGCCCTTGTTGATAGTAGTAAAAAGCCAAATCAATGGCCGTGTCTATCAGTATTTGTTGTTCACGCGCTTGCTGCTCAGGTGTCAGCCCCAGGCTGTTGCTGTCGTCTGCCGGCTCGGGCGGCGACAAAAGATAAAAGGTGGCGGTGGGCATATACGCTCCTAAATGTGAGAAACGGCCTCCGTCCCAAAAGCGGGGTGTCCGGGTAGCGCGGAGCCATCAACATAGCCGATTGTGCGTGCAGACACCAGTGCCGGATAAAGTTTCAACAAAAAAGGAGGCCGGTGGGCCTCCTGTTCGTGGTTACTCTTCCAATTCAAGCCCGGAGCGGTTGAGTAAAAATTGCACCAGCAGAGGAACGGGACGGCCGGTGGAACCTTTTTCTTTGCCGCCGCTTTTCCAAGCAGTCCCGGCGATGTCTAAGTGTGCCCAGTTGTACTTTTTGGCAAACCGAGACAAGAAGCAGCCCGCGGTGATGGTGCCACCGCCTTTACCACCAATATTGGCCATATCGGCAAAGGGGCTATCGAGTTGCTCTTGGAACTCGTCAGTCATTGGCAGGCGCCACGCACGGTCACCGGCTTGCTCTGAGGCACTGATAATATCGTGCGCCAAGGGGTTCTGGTTAGCAATTAGGGCGCTGATGTGATGGCTAAGGGCCATGATGCACGCGCCGGTGAGGGTTGCCACATCAATCACACACTCTGGCTCATAACGCTCTACATAGGTGAGGGCATCACAAAGTACTAAGCGACCTTCGGCGTCGGTATTAAGCACCTCGACCGTTTGCCCTGACATGGTCGTCAGGATGTCACCTGGACGGTACGCTTGGCCGTCTGGCATGTTTTCACAACCGGCGAGCACACCCACGACATTGATAGGTAGGTTGAGCTCGGCCAAGGCACGCATCACCCCAAATACCGATGCGGCACCGCCCATGTCGTACTTCATCTCATCCATACCGGCACCGGGCTTAATGGAAATACCGCCCGAGTCAAAGGTGAGGCCTTTGCCGACGAGCACAATCGGTTTTGCTTCTGGATCAGGGCTGCCCTTGTACTCCATGATCGACATCATCGATTCATTTTTTGAGCCACGGCCAACCGCAAGATAGGAATGCATGCCCAGCTTGTCCATTTCTTCTTCACCGATAATACGGGTGGTGACCGCATCATAGTCATCGGCTAAACGGCGCGCTTGCGAGGCAAGATAGGCAGGGTTAGCCACGTTCGGTGGCATATTACCCAGATCTTTACAGGCATTCACACCAGAAGCGATCGCTAAGCCATGCGCGATGGCACGCTCACCCAGATTCAATTCACGACGCGTTGGGACGTTGAACACCATTTTGCGTAATGGGCGACGAATTTCTGGCTTAACACTTTTAAACTGGTTAAAGGTGTACAAGCTGTCTTTGGTGCTTTCAACCGCTTGACGTACCTTCCAGTATGTATCGCGGCCTTTAACGTGTAGCTCGGTTAAAAAACAGACCGCTTCCATCGAGCCGGTTTCATTGAGGGTGTTGATGGTTTTTTTGATGATTTCTTTGTATTGGCGCTCGCCGAGCTCGCGCTCTTTACCACAACCCACCAGTAATACGCGCTCAGATAACACGTTCGGAACATGGTGCAGCAGGAGCACTTGGCCGGGT
The DNA here is from genome assembly GCF_001996245.1 of Salinivibrio sp. MA607. Classification (NCBI taxonomy): domain Bacteria; kingdom Pseudomonadati; phylum Pseudomonadota; class Gammaproteobacteria; order Vibrionales; family Vibrionaceae; genus Salinivibrio; species Salinivibrio sp. MA607. Next base: position 85,920 of record NZ_MUFJ01000002.1, read on the forward strand.
TTACCTTCAAGATCACCGCGGCGCAGCAGGGCGCTGATGTAGCCGTCGCTGATTTTGTCGAGTTGCTCGGCCACGGGGGACAGGCGGCGAGGCTCAAACACGCCAACGACAATACAGGCACTGCGTTGCTTTTCGGGGCTACCGCTCTTTACACTGAACTCCATTTGTACTCCTAGATCCTAAAGACAATTGAGACCAAATGTTGGATAATGCCGCCACTATATGTTGTTGAACGCGCTTTGATGCGTCCAGATCAGCCGGCGGTCAACAAATGGCCGAAAGATTAGAAAACAACTAATTAACCCAGAAACTATAGTTATTCGAGTAAAAAAACAAGTTTTCCATAGGTGCCTTCGCTTTGATAATTGTTCGATATTTGATCCGGGAGACAGTTAAAACACAAGTTGCCGTTTTATTTGTGTTGTTTCTGGTCTTTTTTAGCCAAAAATTTATCCGTGTGCTTGCCAGTGCCACGGAAGGATCGATCCCGGGGAATCAGATCATTACCTTAGTCGGCCTATATATGCCGTCGATGGCAATGCTGATGTTACCTTTGAGCTTGTATATCGGCATTTTGATTACATTCGGGCGGCTCTATGCTGAGAGTGAGATCACGGTCATGAACGCCACTGGGATTGGCAATGAGTTTCTGATCCGCGCTGCGCTGTATCTCGCGATTATCACCGGATCCGTGGCGGCGTTTAACTCGCTTTGGCTAACGCCATGGGCCAATAACCAAGAGCTCGAGGTGATGGAGCAATTAGAGGCCAAATCCGGTTTAGAATTGTTGGTGCAAGGGCAGTTTCAAAGTGCGCCATCGGGTGAGGCGGTGATTTTCGTCGATAATATCGAAGATGATGGTAAAACGCTCAAACAGGTATTTGTCGCTCAGCCCGTCCCCCAAGGCTCTTTACTGCCGAATGTGGTGGTGGCCGATAAAGGCTATGTGTCTGAGCTGCCTGACGGTCGACAAGTCTTGGATTTGTTAGAGGGAACCCGTACCGAGGGCGTACCGACTCAGCTTAACTATGGTGTAACGACCTATAAAAACTATCAGGTATTGATTGGTCAGCGCGAAGTGCGTGAAAAAAGTCGTGACTGGGATGCGATGCCAACCTTGCAATTGGTCGGTGAATCAAGTTTGAAAGCGCGCGCCGAACTGCAGTGGCGTATTTCCTTGGTGTTGTGTATCCCCTTGATGACCATGATTGTGGTGCCGTTATCGGCGGTGAACCCGCGTCAGGGACGCTTTGCCAAACTCTTCCCCGCGATAATGATTTATCTGGCCTATTTTTTATCGATCAGCGCGGCGAAATCCGCGGTAGAAGATGGCGATCTGCCCGCACAAATTGGTCTGTGGAGTATCAATGTGGCCGCTTTATTACTGGCCGTGATCCTCGCCAGCTGGGATTCGCTACCGGTGAGAAAACTCAAAGCTAGCTTAAAAGGATCTGCCTGATGTTTCGCATTCTTGATTGGTATATTGGCCGGACTCTGATAGGCACCTCGTCACTGTGTTTGGCGACCTTGGTGGGATTGTCTGCGATCATCAAGTTTGTCGAGCAGTTACGCTCGGTCGGTGATGGTACCTACACCATGGGCAAAGCGATTTTGTATGTGTTGCTCAGCATGCCGCGCGATATTGAAATGTTCTTCCCCATGGCGGTTTTGCTGGGGGCATTGATTGGTTTGGGAATGCTGGCCTCAAGCTCAGAGCTGGTGGTGATGCAGGCCGCTGGGGTGTCGAAACTCCAAATTGGCTTATCAGTGCTTAAAACGGCCATTCCGTTAATGTTGATTGTGATGGTGCTGGGCCAGTGGGGCGCACCGGATGCGCAAAAAGCCGCTCGTGAGCTGCGTGCCATTGCCAAATCAGGTGGAAACGTGATGTCGGTGCGGCGTGGGGTTTGGGCGAAAGATGGCGACGATTTTATTTATATCGCCCGCGCGGATGAGCAAGATACGCTGACCGGTGTGAGCATTTGGAAGTTTGATGACCAGCAAACCATGACCAATGTGGTGTTTGCTGAGCGTGCTGATTATCTCAATAAAGACAGTTGGATGCTTAAAGATGTGACCATTACGCGCATGCAAAATCAAACCGCGCTGAGCAATGTAGAGCAGGATGAATTGGTTTGGAATACCACACTGACGCCTGACAAATTAGCGGTGGTGACGGTGAAACCCGAAGAGCTACCGCTATCGGGTTTGTATAGTTATGTGTCCTACCTTAAAGCGTCACAGCAAGATGCGTCGCGTTATGAGCTGGCTCTGTGGCGCAAAGCGGTACAGCCGCTGTCGATCGCGGTGATGATGCTGTTGGCGCTGAGTTTTGTCTTTGGCCCTTTGCGAAGTGTCACCATGGGCGCGCGGGTGCTATCAGGGGTGATTTTTGGCTTTGGCTTTTATATCGCCAACGAAGTCTTTGGGCCGATGAGTTTGGTGTATCATCTCCCTCCGGCCATTGGTGCTATCACCCCAAGTGTCATTTTTCTGGTGATCACCTTGCTGTTACTGAGACGCAAGCTGTAGTGCTTTGAATTAAAAAAAGCCAACGATTATGCGTTGGCTTTTTTGGTGACGCCATGATGAGCGTCATTCTTTATCTGTATCTGTATCTTTATCTTTATCTTTATATTCAAACGCCTTAACCACGCCTTCTACACCGCGAATATTGCGCGCTATCTCAACCGCTTGGTCCGCTTGTGATTGGGTGACGGCGCCCATTAAAAACACTTCGCGGGCTTCAGTGACCACCTTGATATTTACCGCGCGTAACTGGTCATCGGCGACAAAGGCTGCTTTGACTCGGGTCGTTAGCCAGCTATCCGTACTGATATCGGCCAAGCCAACCATTGGCGTTTCACGGACTTCGTTATAGACAACATCGACGTTATCCAGGGCTCGGACGCGTTCAACCAGTTGCTGGGTGAGGGCCTGGTCGGTGCTTTGCCCGACTAACAGAACTTGCCCTTGAAACGATGCCGCTTTAACGCGAAGCTTATTTTTGAACGGGGCTTTGTTCACGATCCCGGCGGTATTGAGACCAATTTGGGTATCGTGCCACTCTTCTCCGGTCGTACGAGGATCGGAGGAATAAATGGCGGAACACGCTTGCAGCGTCAGTGCCAATATCAAGGTCATGATAACGCGCATGAATTATTCTCCGTGAGAAGGAAAGAGGACTTGGTCAATCAGGTCACACAAGCAATGGACAGTGAGCAGGTGTCCTTCTTGAATGCGCGCGGTACGTTGCGAGGGAATACGGACTTCGACATCACGCTGGCCAAGCAACCCGGCCATTTCGCCGCCGTCTTTCCCGGTTAACGCAATAATGGTCATATCACGGGTCACGGCAGCTTCCATCGCTTTGATGATGTCTTTACTGTTGCCGCTGGTGGATATGGCCAGAAGCACATCGCCCGCTTGCCCTAGCGCTCGTACTTGCTTGGAGAAGACTTCATCGTGGCTGTAGTCGTTGGCCACTGCGGTTAAGGTGGTAGTGTCTGTGGTGAGCGCCAAAGCCGGTAAGCTGGGACGCTCAGTCTCAAAGCGATTTAACAGGCAAGACGCAAAATGCTGGGCATTCGCGGCGGAACCGCCATTACCACAACACAAGATTTTGTTGCCGTTAAGTAGGCTTTGCACCATTACTTGTGCCGATTGTGATAGATACTCGGGAATCGCTTCTGCGGCCGCGATTTGGGTTTGAATACTTTCGGTAAAGCTCTCTTTAATGCTCTCTAGCATGACTTACCCTTGAACAATGTTTTGAATCCAGTTGACCGCCTCAACGCTGCCATCAAAGGTGACAGCGTCAAAGCGAAATTCGGTTTGCATACTTTTGATGCCGCGGCATTGCATCCAACGCTCAGCGGCGAGAATTAAACGACGTTGTTTGGTGGCGGTAATGCTCGCCGCCGCGCCACCAAAGCCGTGCCCGCGCCGGAAACGCACCTCGACAAACACCAAGCAACTGCCATCGCGCATCACAAGATCAATCTCGCCGCGACGACTATGGGCGTTTTTATCGAGCAGACTCAGCCCGTGGCGCATTAGGTATTGGCAAGCGTGTGCTTCGTAAGCCTGTCCTGTTGCTCTGGACTGAGGCTGTTTCACTGCGCCTCTCCGCGAGATTCCGTCTCAACAGGCTCAATGGCGGTTTGACCAAATCGCGCCCAGTCTAGCTGACGGTGGATAATACACTGATCGGCGAGTGAGAGTTGCCCCGTTTGACCATTTAGCTGATAACCCGGCTGGGCTTGCATTTGTGGTAGCCCCTTCAGCAGCTGGTAAGCATCCATCCCCAAGGCATGTAAGCGCGTGGTGTTGTTACTTGGCGATGGATGACGCTGTTGATAGCTTTTATACGCATCGCTTTGGGCGTGCACTAATAGAGGAATATCACTGAATTCGATGCCTTCAAGCTCGGCTAATTGGCCCATGCCATCGGCGCGGTTATTGCTACGCGAGCTTGCATAGAGTTTCGGCGGCAAGACATCGGGATTAATCGCGACCTCAATAAAGGGTTTTAATAAGGTCAGCTCAGCGGCACCGGCCACCATATAAACGGCGTCGATATCGCGACGGCTACGGGCTTGCGATTGTAAGGGTAAGTCGGTGAGTTTTTTCAGTTGTGAAATGCGGCGCTGACTGGCGTCTAAACCAAAGATATCACGAATGCGTGCTTGCATTTTATCACGATCACCGAGAGGCGCTTGCTCAACGTCTGTATCGGTGAGTGACTGCCAGCGGGCGGAAAATGCATCACGGATCCGTTGACCAAAGGCGGAGTCAGGGTAGAGCACTAAGGGGAACTGATACCCCTGCTGGTGAAGACGGTCGGCGGCTTGCGCGGCTTCTTGTTCGGGTGACAAGGTGAAGTAGCACACACCTTGCGTATAATTTTCATCCGTGGGCTGGTTAAGCGCCAATAAAGGCACTTGGCCGGCGAGCGCGTCACTGACTGCGGCGACTTTATGTTTCTGCAGTGGCCCCACCACGAAGTCGATGCCGTCATCACGGATACGTTGCGTGAGCGCATCGACATCCATGGCGTTGGTATCGTAAAAGCGCACACGAGGGCGTTGATCTATTTTCGCATCAAGCATGGCTTCAATAAAGCCATCACGAATGGCATCCCCTTGATCAGCAAATTTATCCGTCAGTGGTAGCATTACCCCTACATTAGTGGGTTGTGTGATGGTCAGTGCTTGGATATCGGCCAAATTATCCGGTAAATACTGGTTCGCGGGGTGCGTAGGGTGCGACGCCAAGTAGGCATCTAATTGGCTTTGCATCTCGGCCAGATCGCGGGTGTAGCGGCGCGCGATGTCCAACAAGGTGACCCAACCGGCAAGGATGTCATCATCACCGGATTGAAGCTGTTTGATCTCGCGCTGGTTGAGCGATTGTAAATCTTGCCACAGCGTGTTCCATGCTTGCTGAGCTTGGTCGGATTCAATATAGCTGGCTAACCGATGCTGATTGTTGACCGCGTCCAGGGCATTGCCTTGCTGACGCGCAATTTTGGCTTTTTGCTGATAGAAGCGGACATATTGCCCATCGGTGAGCTGCCAATCAGGGGATAAGGCCAACGCTTGATCGGCTTGGGTTAGCTTGCCGGTTTGTGCCAAAAAGCGCCCACGCGCGAGTGTCCATTCAATACGCTGGTCCGTATTAAGATTGCGCTCAGCCAAGCGCTGCAGCAGCACATCCGCTTGGTTCAATTGTTGCTCGTTAATCAGCGCTTTTATCGCCAGTAAAAACCAGTCATTTTGCTTATCACCTTGGCTGGTTTCGGCCTGCAACAAATAAAATGTCGAATTTTCCGTTGCCGGTTGACTGATGACATCACGCGCAGTTGGCGTGGTGGACGGCGCACTACAAGCCGCTAAAGCCAATGCTAAGGCTACAGGGGTAATAAGTCGTGTTACACTTTGACGCTTCTGGGTAAGTTTAACCATGAACATATTTCAACCGTGACAACGTTGCCCCTATCTTAATCGCCGAAGGGTTGTTAAACAAATGACTGATGCAAATCTATCCGACCATGCTCACCCCACGCTGTATATTGTGCCAACACCGATTGGCAATTTGGCTGATATTACCCAGCGTGCTCTTGATGTTTTAGCCAGTGTCGACGTGGTCGCGGCCGAAGATACGCGTCATACGGCTCGGTTGCTATCGCATTTTTCGATTAGTGCGAAAACTTTTGCGTTGCATGAGCACAATGAACAGCAGAAAGCCGCTGCATTGTTAACGCGCCTGCAACAAGGCCAGTCGATTGCATTAGTCTCTGATGCTGGCACCCCCTTGATTAGCGATCCGGGATATCACCTGGTCACTCAATGCCGTGAGGCGGGTGTCAGAGTGGTCCCATTGCCTGGCGCCTGCGCGGTAGTCACCGCATTAAGTGCATCGGGTTTGCCTTCAGACCGTTTTAGTTTTGAAGGGTTCCTGCCTCCTAAGACAAAAGCGCGACAAGATACGTTCCGTGAATTGGCCGATGATCCGCGTACCTTAATTTTCTATGAGTCACCGCACCGTATTCGTGACAGCTTGGCGGATATGCGCGAGGTACTGGGCGACGCACGTCGCGTGGTGTTGGCGCGCGAACTAACGAAAACCTTTGAAACCATCCATGGGGCACCGTTGGGGGAACTCATTGAGTGGTTGAGTGAAGATCCTAACCGCTTACGCGGAGAAATAGTGTTATTGGTCGCCGGCCATCGCGCGGATAAAACGGCTTTGCCAACCGCGGCGTGTCATGCGCTGGGTCTATTGGCGGCCGAGTTACCGTTAAAAAAAGCAGCCGCGTTAGTCGCGGAATTATATGCGGTGAAAAAAAACGCACTCTATAAATGGGGCCTAGAGAATTTATAGCTGAGCGCGATTTACGCTGGCTTGCGTGAATATTCTTCTATATACTCCCCCGCTCGAGTTGGCCGGGTAATCGCTGCTTTATTGATGTCCTTTGGGAGACTGATAAAGGGGAGGAAAGTCCGGGCTCCTCAGGGCAGGGTGCCAGGTAACGCCTGGGAGGCGCGAGCCTACGACCAGTGCAGCAGAGAGTATACCGCCGATGGCTCTTCGGAGCACAGGTAAGGGTGAAAGGGTGCGGTAAGAGCGCACCGCGCGACTGGCAACAGTTCGTGGCACGGTAAACTCCACCCGGAGCAAGACCAAATAGGTCCCTATTGGCGCGGCCCGCGTTTGGGGACGGGTAGGTTGCTGGAGCCTGTGAGCGATTGCAGGCCTAGACGAATGGTTACCACCGTTTTTACGGTACAGAACCCGGCTTACAGGCCAACTCACCTCCTTTTAGGGCGAGCCTTTTTGGCTCGCCCTCTCTTTTTCAGCGTTTGAGTCAGACGATTTGGTTATAACCGAATGTCATCGGCTTTTTTTGTATTGATTAAGCCGCTGAAAACCTTCTTTAATATCCCCAGGTGTGATCTTGCTCACTGTCATGGCTTGCTTGACTTTCTTTTTACCTGCTACGTACACTTCTGGGTGGGAAAATGTGGTGTAAAGTGGATAATCTTGGTGAAAAAGGGAAAATAACGTCATGTTACGTGGCGTCAGCGCCATTTCGGTCGATAAAAAAGGGCGACTTGCTCTGCCAACGCGCTATCGCGATGGGTTAATTCACCATTGTGATGGCCAGTTTGTGTGCACGATCGATCACCAACTTCCTTGCTTGGCGCTGTACCCGGTCCCGGAATGGGAAGTGATTGAGGCGAAGTTATCGCAGTTATCCAGCTTTCAACCTGCAGAGCGACGCCTGCAGCGTTTATTACTTGGCCATGCGTTTGACTGTGAAATGGACGGACAAGGTCGCTTATTACTGCCTGCGACCTTGCGCCAATATGCCGGGTTAGACGGCAAAGCGATGCTGGTTGGCCAACTCAACAAATTTGAGATTTGGGACGAGCAGACGTGGCAGGCACAAATTCGCCAGGATATGGACACACAGGCGGAATCAACCCCGATGCTCAGTGAGCGGTTAGCAGACCTCTCATTGTAAATAATGAAGTGAATGTATGTCAGAACAATATACCCATGTTTCCGTCCTATTAAATGAATCAGTGGACGGCCTTGCGATTAAACCCGATGGCATCTATGTCGATGGTACTTTTGGTCGCGGCGGTCACTCGCGCCATATCTTGTCGCAATTGGGTGATAACGGTCGCCTGTATGCTATCGATCGCGATCCACGCGCGATCGAAGAGGCAAATTCCATCGATGATCCGCGTTTCCAGATTATTCATGGCCCGTTTTCTGAGATAGCGTCGTACCTCAGTGAGCGTGGGCTAGCGGAAAAGGTCGATGGGATCCTCCTTGATTTGGGCGTGTCTTCGCCCCAGCTTGACGACCCTAGCCGTGGCTTCAGTTTTATGCATGATGGCCCGCTTGATATGCGTATGGATCCGAGCACCGGCCAGTCGGCCGCACAGTGGTTAGAAACCGCCAGTGTCGATGATATTGTTTGGGTATTAAAAGTGTTCGGCGAAGAGCGTTTTGCGCGCCGGATTGCTAATGCCATTGTTCGTCACCGTGAAGATGAAGAAGCACCTGCGCTGACCACGACCAATCAGCTTGCCAAGCTGATTGATCACGCGGTGCCGTTTAGAGAGAAGAAAAAGCATCCTGCGACACGTAGCTTTCAAGCGATTCGGATTTACATCAACAGTGAGCTGGATGAAATCGAGCAAGCACTGCAAGGCGCGCTCGCCAGTTTAGCCCCGAGTGGACGCTTATCAGTGATTAGCTTTCACTCGTTAGAAGATCGCATGGTCAAGCGCTTTATCCGTAAGCAAAGTAAAGGACCGGATGTGCCCAAAGGGGTGCCTTTGACCGAAGCACAGATTGCCGAGCTCGGTTCGGCGGCAATGAAGCCGATTGGCAAGGCGATTAAACCGTCCGCGGAAGAAGTGGCGCATAACGCCCGGGCGCGAAGCTCGGTATTACGCGTGGCGGAAAAGTTAGGATAACGCATGAAACCGCGCCCAAGCCTCGCTAAGCAGATAGGCCAGGATGTATTGGCAATCGGGAAGTTGCCATTAGGGTTACTGCTGGCGGTATTGGTTTCGGCGATTGCCGTGGTATCGATGACCCAATCAACGCGTAATTTGATTGCCAAACAGGACGCGCTATTAGAGCAACGTGAAACCCTTGAAGTGGAGTGGCGCAATCAATTGTTAGAGGAAAATGCGTTGTCTGAACATAGCCATGTGGAATCCGTGGCGCGTCAGTCTTTTGACATGATTCGTCCCACCAGTGAGAACGAAGTGATTGTAACGCGACCTTTGAGTAACGACCGGTGAAAAAACGTTCTACTAAGTCAACTAATCGCCGTACACCCAAAGCGCCACCGGTATTGATTCAGTGGCGCTTTGGTCTTGTCTGCGTATTTATTGGCTTAGCCTTGGCTGCCTTGGTGGCGCGCGCCGCTTATATCCAAGTGATTGAGCCCGATCGATTACGCCACGAAGGGGATCTGCGTTCGATACGAACAGAGCAGGTTCCTTCCGCGCGAGGCATGATCACCGACCGTCAAGGTGAGGCACTCGCGATCAGTGTGCCCGTTCAAGCCGTGTGGGCGGATCCGGTGACGGTATTCAAACACCAAGGATTAAAAAACGTCGATCGCTGGCATGCGCTTGCGGATGTTTTGGGGTTAGATCGGCAAGCCTTGATTGATAAAATTCAGGCTAATCGGCAGCGGCGTTTTATTTATCTGCAACGTCAAGTACGCCCAGCCATGGCAGCGTACGTTGATAAGCTTGAGTTACCTGGCATAGGGTTAAAAGCTGAGTCACGCCGCTTTTATCCCAGTGCGGAAGTCAGTGCACACCTTGTTGGGATGACTGGGATTGACGGCCATGGTTTAGAAGGGATCGAACGCCGATTTGATGATTGGTTGGCCGGTGAGCATGGTAAACGCACGGTGCGTAAAGACCGATTTGGCCGTGTCGTGGAGCATATTGCCACCGAAGATAAAAAAGAAGGCCAGTCGCTGACGCTAAGCATCGATCAGCGTCTTCAAGCCATTGCATATCGTGCTATCAAACAAGCCGTCGCCGATTACCGCGCCACCTCGGGCTCTTTGGTGATGGTGGACGTGAAGACCGGTGAAGTGATGGCCATGGTCAACGCCCCCTCCTATAACCCCAATAATCGTAGCTCACTCAAAAGCTTTAACATGCGTAATCGCGCGATTACTGATGTGTTTGAACCGGGCTCAACCATGAAGCCTTTTGTGGTACTCACTGCGTTAGAAAACGGTGTTGCCGATATGGACACCGTAATAGATACCGGCAACGGCATTATGCAAATCGGTGGCAGTCGAGTGCGTGATGTTTCTAAAGTCGGCAAAGCTAACCTTGCGCGTATTCTCAAAAAATCCAGTAATATCGGTGTGAGTAAACTCTCATTAGCCATGCCTGTAGAGACCTTATTAGGTCAATATGGCAGCTTTGGGCTCGGCACCGGTACGGGCGTTGAGCTGGTTGGTGAATCAGTGGGCCATTTCCCCTCTCGGCGTCGTTGGTCAGATTTTGAACGTGCCACGCTAGCCTTTGGCTATGGATTATCGGTGACACCGACTCAGCTTGTGCGTGCTTATGCCACGCTAGGGTCGCTGGGCATTAATCGACCACTGAGCATTTTAAAGCGTGAAGGCGTCACAGAAGGTAAGCAAGTTGCCTCGCGCGAAAATGCCTATAAAGTCCTGCAAATGTTGGAAGGGGTGACCCAAGAAGGCGGCAGTGCGCGTCGTGCCGCGGTTGATGGCTATCGCGTTGGCGCCAAAACCGGGACCGCGAAAGTCGCTGTCGCCGGTGGCTATGGCGACGAATATATTGGTTACACCGCGGGGCTGGCCCCCATTAGCAATCCTAAGCTGGCCATGGTGGTGGTGATCAACGAGCCGCAAGGCGACAAATATTATGGCGGGCAGGTCGCGGCACCTGTGTTTTCGAGCGTGATGAAAAGCGCACTCCAGATTTTAAACATTGCACCGGATGCCGGTACGGGTCCGGCGTTGCAAGTGGCAAAGCATGCAAATGAAGTGAATGGCGATGAATGATTTAAACCAATGGCTGAGCCCTTGGCTGGCGGATGTGCCCTCGATGCCGGTACGGCACCTATCCTTGGATAGCCGCAAAATCCGTCAAGGTGATGTATTCGTGGCGATAAAAGGGCACCAAGTTGATGGTCGCCAGTTTATCGATACCGCGATTCAGGCCGGTGCTGTGGCTGTGGTGCAGCAAGCGGAGCAAAATGCTGTGCAGTGGTATCAGAATGTGCCGCTCATCAGTTTATGCGTTTTACCTGCTTCCTTATCGGCATTAGCCGCGCGTTTTTATCAGCACCCGCAACAGCACATAGGCATGATTGGCGTGACCGGCACCAATGGTAAAACCACAGTCTCCCAATTGATTGCACAGTGGTTAGATGCCTTAGGTGAGCGGACCGCGGTGATGGGCACCACCGGCAATGGCTTTATTGGCCAATTAGAAGCGGCGGAAAACACCACGGGCGATGCCATTGGTATTCAAGCCCAGCTTGAGGCGTTTGCGCAGCAAGGTGCACGCCATGTCGCGATGGAAGTGTCTTCACATGGCTTGGTGCAAGGGCGCGTTGCTAGCCTGGCATTGGATGCGGCTGTGTTTACCAATTTAAGCCATGATCATCTCGATTATCACGGCACCTTAGATGCCTATGCGGCGGCGAAAAAGCAACTGTTTGATTTGGGCTCTCCGCTCAAAGTGATAAACGCTGACGATGCCGTGGGGCGCACTTGGCTCCAGCAATGGCCTGACGCGATTGCCGTCGCTATGCAGCCCGACGCATTAAGTGCTCACGCCGGCCGGTATGTACTGGCACAGTCGGTGACCTATACCACCGAGGGGGTCTGTGTTCGTATTGACTCTTCGTGGGGCCAGGGTGACATGTATGCAGAGTTAGTGGGTGATTTTAATGTCAGCAACCTCCTCGTGAGCCTGGCGACCTTGCTGGGGCTGGGTTATTCGTTATCAACCTTGTTGGCGAGTAGTCAGCAGTTACAAGCGGTTGTGGGGCGCATGGAGGTTTTTCTTGCGCCTGACAAACCGACCGTGGTGGTTGACTATGCTCACACGCCCGATGCGCTTGAGAAAGCACTACTGGCCTTACGACGTCATTGCATCGGCGCACTTTGGTGTGTATTTGGCTGTGGCGGCGATCGTGATACGCGTAAACGCCCGGTGATGGCTCGAGTGGCTGAACAGCATGCCGACAAGGTGGTGTTGACCAATGATAACCCTCGCGGTGAGGCCCCTGAGTTGATCACGCAAGATATGCTCGCGGGGCTGCACAACCCCGAACGTGTATGGGTAGAGCATGACCGCGCTCAAGCGGTGACGCAGGTCATCGAGCAAGCGCAAGCCAACGACATTGTCTTGGTGGCGGGCAAGGGCCATGAAGACTATCAAGTGCTCGCGCATGGAAAGGTGCATTACTCTGACCGCGAGACGGTCGCGGCGCGACTCAAGGAGTTATCATGATTCGGACAACCCTCAGCACATTGGCGAATGCGATAGGGGCCACTGTGTATTATGCCGATCACGCGTCGGGTACGCCGCCGATCGATGCCATTACCACCGATACGCGTGAGCTGCGCGCGGGGGCACTATTTGTCGCGCTGAAAGGTGACCGTTTTGATGGCCACGATTTTGCTGAGCAGGCAAAAGCTTCAGGCGCCGCCGCGATGGTGGTTTCGCGCCAGTTGGACATTGATATTCCCCAATTGCTGGTGGACGATACACGCCTTGCCCTGGGTCAGTTAGGCGCTTGGGTCAAACAGCAATGCCAGGTGCCGACCATTGCGATTACGGGGAGCTGCGGTAAGACCACAGTCAAACAAATGCTGGCGGCGATCTTGGCACAGAAAGGACCCACGTTATCGACTGCCGGCAACTTCAATAATGATATTGGTGTTCCGCTGACGTTGTTTCGACTCACTCCTGCACACCACTATGCGGTGATTGAACTCGGCGCTAACCATATTGGTGAAATTGCTTATACCACATCATTGGTCAAGCCTGATATTGCCGTGGTCACTAACTTAGCCGCGGCCCATCTCGAAGGGTTCGGCTCATTAGAGGGAGTGGCTGTTGCCAAAGGCGAAATTTATCAAGGGCTGCCCGAAGGCGGGATAGCGTTGGTGAATCAGGGTAGCCACGGTGGTGATACATGGGGTGACGTCCTGGCAGATAAGCAGGTGATTGCGGTAACAGACACGCAAGCCGCCCCCCTGACCTTGATTGATAGTGCCCTGACAACCGCGGGCTGTTATCAGCTCACGCTGAGTGACGGACAGAGCCAACAGTCGGTGATGCTGCCGCTACCGGGCAAGCACAATATTATCAATGCGTTAATGGCCGGTTGTGCAGCGATGCAGTTACCCGGCGTGAGTCTGGTGGATGTCGTGGCCGGGCTTGAGTCGGTAGAAAACGTCGCAGGACGCACACAAGTGAGTGAGCCTCGCCCAGGGTTACGGCTGATTGATGATACCTATAACGCCAGTGTCCCAGCGATGAAGTCTGCCATTGATGTTTTAGCCAGCTATCCAGGTGAGCGTTGGTTGATCGTCGGTGATATGGCAGAGCTGGGCGAGTACAGTGAGCAAATGCACCGTGAAGTTGGAGAGCATGCGGCGCAAGCTGCCGTTAACCGTGTCTTCACGACCGGACGCGATAGCCGTGTGATCAGCGAACGCTGTGGCGGCGATCATTTTGACAGTAAAGAGGCGCTGATTGCGCACGTAGTAGCCATGATAAAAACACAAACACCTGACACGATACTGATTAAAGGCGCCCGAGGGATGGCGATGGAAGCGGTTGTCACCGCAATCAAGGAGGCTTGCTAATGCTTTTATGGCTAGCGGAAGTACTACAAAACCTTTTACCCTCAATGCGCTTGTTTGAATACCTGACATTTCGCGCCATTGTTAGTGCACTGACGGCATTGGTTTTCTCGCTTTGGGCCGGCCCACGTCTGATTCGACGTTTACAGTCGATGCAGATTGGTCAAGTTGTTCGCGAGGAGGGCCCCGAATCTCACTTTAGCAAACGCGGTACGCCGACGATGGGCGGGGTCTTAATTGTTGCTGCCATTAGTTTAACCGTTTTGTTGTGGGCCGATTTATCCAACCCCTATGTGTGGGCTGTGATGGTCGTGCTACTGGGATACGGTGCGATTGGTTTTGTTGATGACTACCGCAAGGTAGTGCGTAAAAATACCGATGGATTAGTCGCCCGCTGGAAGTACTTTTGGCAATCTGCGATCGCACTCGGGGTGGCGTTCGCGCTCTACGCCCATGGCAATGACACCGCGGCGACACAACTGGTGGTGCCTTTCTTTAAAGACGTGATGCCCCAGCTTGGTCTGTTTTATATTGTCTTCACTTACTTTGTCATCGTGGGAACCAGCAATGCGGTGAACCTTACTGATGGCTTAGATGGCTTGGCCATTTTGCCAACCGTGATGGTTGCCGGCGGCTTCGCCTTTATTGCTTGGGCGACCGGTAACGTCAATTTCGCCAGCTACCTGCATATTCCGTATATCGAATACAGCAGTGAACTGGTTGTGGTTTGCGCCGCCATTGTTGGCGCGGGGCTGGGCTTTTTGTGGTTCAACACCTATCCGGCGCAAGTTTTTATGGGCGATGTGGGCTCACTGGCGTTGGGCGGTGCATTGGGCACGATCGCCGTGCTGGTCCGTCAAGAATTGCTATTGATCATCATGGGCGGGGTGTTCGTGATGGAAACCATCTCAGTGATCTTGCAGGTAGGCTCGTACAAACTGCGGGGACAACGGATTTTCCGTATGGCGCCGATTCATCACCATTATGAATTGAAAGGCTGGCCAGAGCCTCGGGTGATCGTACGGTTTTGGATTATTTCTTTGATGCTGGTGTTGATTGCCCTCGCCACCTTGAAGGTCCGTTAACCATGACGCAACCAGGCCACCGCACATTAACCGAGTTTAAGCATATCGTGGTGATGGGGCTGGGGATCACCGGCCTCTCAGTGGTGAACTTTATTGCTCGCCATCATCCTGACGCCATGATCCGCGTGATGGATTCGCGCCAATCCCCTCCTGGAGAGGCGCAGCTGCCAGAGACGGTCGCACGACATACGGGAAGTTGGCATTCGGCATGGCTGGCGTCAGCTGACTTGGTGGTGATTAATCCTGGTATCTCGCTTGCCACCCCCGTCTTGGCGCCTGTTCATGCCGCGGGCACGCCCATTGTTGGTGATATTGAACTCTTCGCTTGGTACTGCGATAAGCCCGCAGTGGCGATTACCGGTTCAAATGGCAAAAGTACGGTCACGGCGCTGGTGGGAGAAATGGCGAAAGCTGACGGCATTAATGTGGGCGTGGGCGGTAATATCGGCGTGGCGGCACTGGATTTGCTCGACAAAGGCCACGACCTCTATGTGTTAGAGCTGTCCAGCTTTCAATTGGAAACCACTAAGTCATTGACTCTTCAAGGCGCCGCCTTCTTGAACTTCTCAGAAGATCACATGGACAGGTATCAAAGCTTGGCGGATTATCGAGCGGCGAAATGTCGTATTTTTACCCATGCAACTACCTTGATCGGCAATGCAGATGATGCACAGACACAGATTGATGCCGACATGTGTTTGTTTGGCTTTAGCCAGGGCGATTACTGTTTGGGCACTGACGATGGGCAAGCGTGGTTATCGGCGCAAGGAAAGCCTGTGCTACCGGTGTCCTCACTGAGCCTTGTTGGTCGCCATAATGTAGCAAACAGCCTCGCGGCCATGGCATTGGCTGATAGTGTCGGGATGAGCCAGCCCGCTCAAATCACCGCGCTGCGCACATACACTGGGCTGGCACATCGTTGTCAAAAAGTCGCTGAGCACCAAGGTGTGATCTGGGTGAATGACTCCAAAGCCACCAATGTTGCCAGTACGTTAGCGGCGCTTGATGGTCTTGAAGTGAGCGGTTACTTACACTTGTTAGTAGGCGGAGAGGGTAAAGGCGCCGACTTTAGTGTGTTGCAGCCTGCACTCGCCAAGTTACCTGTCAGGCTTTACTGTTTTGGTAAAGATCAAGCCCAATTAGCCGCACTGGACGCGTCGGCACAGTGCTTTGATACCCTGCAACAAGCCATCGATGCCGCGGCAACGGCTGCAACGAAAGGCGACATGGTATTGCTGTCGCCAGCGTGTGCAAGTTTGGATCAATTTACTAACTTTGCCGCTCGTGGTCAGGCGTTTGTTGCCGGCGTAGAATCTGTTATCGCGAGGCCGTTATGACAGCAGTGCGTGCATTCCCCAAATATTGTTGGCAGTGGCTCCGAACGCCATCGCCGGGGGTACTGTACGATCGCCAATTGGTGTGGACGTCTCTGCTCCTAATGGTTATTGGCCTTGTCATGGTCACCTCAGCCTCGCTCCCGGTTGGATTACGACTGGCGGATGCCCCCTTTTTGTTTGCCAAACGCCATGCCTTTTATTTGCTGGTTGCCATGTTGGCGGCGGTGGCGGTGATGTATATCCCTGTCAAACTTTGGCAGCGCTACAGTGGCTACATGTTATTGATCTCATCGATTCTCTTGCTGGCGGTGTTGGTGGTGGGTCGCTCGGTCAATGGCGCGGTACGATGGATTTCTATCGCGGGGATCAATATCCAACCGGCCGAGATTGCCAAGTTATCTTTATTTGTCTTTTTAGCCGGGTATCTGGTGCGCCGCCATGGTGAAGTCCGTGAACATTTCCGTGGTTTTGCCAAGCCGCTGGCTGTGTTGCTGCTGTTTGCAGGGTTGTTGCTGATTCAACCAGATTTAGGCTCAGTGGTGGTGATGTTTGTGACCACCGTGGGCATGTTGTTTATGGCTGGGGCAAAATTGTGGCAGTTTATCGCCTTGTTGATGACGGGTCTGACCTTGGTCGCGGGCTTAATCATTGCTGAACCCTATCGAGTGCGGCGAGTCACTGCGTTTTTAGATCCTTGGCAAGACCCGTTTGGCAGCGGCTACCAGCTGACGCAATCTCTGATGGCATTTGGACGTGGCGACTGGTTTGGCCAAGGGCTAGGGAATTCGATTCAAAAGTTAGAGTATTTACCGGAGGCGCACACTGACTTTGTCTTTGCGGTCATTGCCGAGGAACTCGGACTCGTGGGTGTAAGTGTGATTCTGTGTCTTATTTTTTTCCTCGTATTCAAAGCGCTTTTTATTGGAAAGCACTGTCTGGCGCAAAACCAGTTATTCGGTGGTTTTTTAGCCTTTGGCATTGGCATTTGGTTTGCCTTTCAAACCCTGGTGAATGTCGGTGCGGCGGCGGGCATGTTGCCGACCAAAGGGTTAACCTTGCCACTGATCAGCTACGGGGGATCGAGCTTGGTGATTATGGCAGTCGCGGTGGCCTTGTTACTGCGCATTGATCACGAATACCGCTTAGCGACGTCTCAAGCGCACCAAAAAACCCCTTATCAAGGTAAAGATCATAAACATGACTAAAAAACGATTATTAGTGATGGCAGGCGGGACCGGTGGTCATGTATTTCCCGGCCTTGCGGTCGCCAAGTTTTTAGAAAAGCAGGGATGGGATATCTGTTGGCTCGGTACCGCTGATCGCATGGAAGCCGAACTCGTTCCCAAATATGGTATCGAGATCGCATTTATTCGTGTCAAAGGCTTGATTGGATCCGGACTGATGCGCAAGCTACGAGCCCCTTGGATGATTGTCAGTGCCATTTGGCAGGCACGCCAAGTGATTAAACGTGTCAAACCCGATGCGGTGTTGGGCATGGGCGGTTATGTCAGTGGCCCAGGCGGAATCGCCGCTTGGTTAAGTGGTGTGCCAGTGATCCTCCATGAGCAAAATGCCGTGGCGGGGCTGACCAATCAGTGGTTAGCCAAAGTTGCCAAGCAAGTGTTGCAAGCCTTCCCGGGCGCGTTTGATGGGCAGCCGGTGGTTGGGAATCCCGTACGTCGAGACGTGTGTGACCTCCCGGATCCCGCGCAACGATTCGCAGACCGTCAAGGTGCACTACGTATTTTGGTGATGGGGGGCAGTCAAGGCGCACGTATCCTCAATCAAACGGTGCCTGAGGCCATGCCACGGCTAGAACAGTCGGTGACGGTGCGTCATCAAGCCGGAAAAAATAATGCGGAAAAGACGCTTTCCGCTTATCAACACGCCGGAATGGTCGATGTTGATGTGAGCGAATTTATTGATGACGTGGCCGAGGCTTACGCTTGGGCCGATGTGGTAATTTGTCGAAGCGGCGCGCTTACCGTGTCTGAATTAGCGGCGGCTGGCGTTGGGGCGATTTTTGTCCCCTTTATGCATGCAGATAGGCAACAAGCACTCAACGGTGATTACTTAGTCTCCCGTGGTGCGGCTTTAATGATTGAGCAGCCATCACTGACCGCCCAGTCACTGGCGGAAACAATCAATCGGTTAGACCGCCACCGCCTGTTAGCGATGGCGACGGCGGCGCGTGACGCTGCCATTATTGATGCAGATGCCCGCGTTGCGGATGCTATTACCGCACACGCAAACACATAGAGAATAGATAATGGGTAAATTGGATAATCAGCAGCTGGAAAAACTTCGCGCCATGATCCCGGAAATGCGCCGGGTCAAGCGGATCCATTTTGTCGGGATTGGCGGTGCAGGCATGTGCGGTATTGCTGAGGTGCTGATTAATGAAGGTTACCAAATAACCGGCTCGGATCTTGCACAGAATATCGTCACGGAGCGATTGGCATCCATGGGGGCGCAGATCTTTATCGGTCATCAAGCGAGCCATATAGAACAAGCCAGTGTGGTGGTGGTATCAACAGCGATTAAAGCTGACAACCCGGAAGTTGAAGCGGCAAAAGCTTTACGGATCCCGGTGGTCAGACGGGCAGAAATGCTTGCCGAATTAATGCGCTACCGGCATGGTATTGCCGTTGCCGGCACCCACGGCAAAACCACCACGACCGCGATGGTAACGCAGATCTTTTCTGAGGCAGGCCTGGATCCCACTTTCGTGAATGGCGGGTTAGTAAAAAGTGCGGGCACCAATGCACGTTTGGGAAGCAGTCGTTATTTGATTGCAGAGGCGGATGAGAGCGACGCGTCGTTTTTACACTTGCAGCCTATGGTCGCCATTGTGACCAATATTGAAGCGGATCATATGGATACCTATGGCGGTAGTTTCGCAAAACTGCAACAGACGTTTATCGACTTTCTCCATAATCTGCCGTTCTATGGTTTAGCGGTGGTGTGCATTGATGATCCCGTGGTTCGCGAGTTAATTCCGTCGATTGGTCGTCAAGTGATCACCTATGGGTTCTCGCAGGATGCGGATGTATGTTTACATGATTACCAGCAACATGGGCAATGTGGCATTTTTAAAGTGACACGCCCTGGCCGCGAAACCTTGACCATTCGCTTGAATACGCCAGGCCAGCACAACGCCCTGAATGCGGCAGCAGCGATTGCGGTAGCAACCGAAGACGGGGTGGACGACGACGCTATTTTACGTGCCCTCGCTAATTTTGCTGGGACGGGACGCCGTTTCGATCAACTTGGCGAGTTCCCGGTCGATGACGGCACTGCCTTGCTGGTGGACGATTACGGCCATCACCCTAGCGAAGTGGATGTCACGATTAAAGCCGCACGCGGTGGCTGGCAAAACCATCGCTTGGTTATGATTTTTCAGCCACATCGCTATAGTCGTACGCGCGATCTTTATGATGATTTTGCCAACGTGTTGGAAAAAGTCGACGTGTTGCTGATGCTAGATGTGTATGCGGCTGGTGAAACCCCGATTGCGGGAGCCGATGGGAGAAGTCTTTGTCGTAGCATTCGCGCTCGCGGTAAGCTGGACCCGATTTTTGTGCCGAACGCCGACGCCTTACCCTCCGCGCTCGCTAATGTTATTCAAGCGAATGACTTGGTTTTAACACAAGGGGCGGGAGATATTGGTAAAGTAGCGAAAAACTTAGCGGCAAAACAGCTAGACAAGGCCGAAATGGCACAATAAAACACAAGTTGGCAACGTAAAAACGGCGCGCAATTGCGCTCTTGGTGACCAAAAAATAGATTTTTATCGCGTTCAGGAGCCAAAATGCGCGCAATAGATCCCAGCTTATGTATGAAAATGCATATCTGTGTTGGAGTGCTTGGCGTGGGATCGCTATAATCAGTCGGTTTTTTCGCGATGAGTGTCAAGTAGCATCGACACAAGGCGATAAGATAGGTATGAGCATGGTTAATGCCCTTACACGAGTGCAAGGAATGGTGCAGCTGGATCGCCAAAAAAGCGCATCACTCGCGTTTTTAATTGGGGTTATTATCCTGATGCTCTTTGGTCTAGCTCGTGTGATTGATTGGATGAGTGATGAGCAGCAGCTCCCCTTATCGCAACTGATGCTCGAAGGCGACCAGACTTACGTGACAGCGACGCAAGTCCGAGAGGCGGTGTTGTCAGTGGGCGAGTTAAAGAGCTTTATGCTGCAGGATGTGGATAGCATCCAGAGCAGCATTGAGGCTCTGCCTTGGGTGAAGCATGTGGCCGTGAGAAAGCAATGGCCGGATACCTTGAAGGTGCACATCACTGAATATCGCGCGAGTGCGATTTGGAACGGGCAAAAGTTGCTCACACCAAGCGGTGAGGTTTTTGATGGTTCACCCAGTGATGTGGCTGACAAATCGTTAATTTCGCTACACGGCACACCCGGCTCAGCTGAAGAAGTGCTGGCGACGAGTCGTGAACTGGAAAAGAAACTGCGGAAAATTGGTTTATCGATACAAGCGCTGTCACTGAATAAACGTCGGTCTTGGCGTATCGTGACACGAGATGGCGTACGGATTGAGTTAGGGCGGACAGCCGGGCAAGAACGGCTTGCTCGCTTGGTCGCGTTATACCCGCGGATCAGTGCGCAAGATAAAACAATTGCCTATGTAGATTTGCGTTATGACACGGGCGCGGCCGTTGGCTGGAAAAGCGAAACAGGCCCCGCGAATAGCCAAGATTAAGAGATGGTGTGAATGAATAAAACGACAGATAAGTCACTGATAGTTGGGCTCGATATTGGGACGTCCAAAGTGTCTACTCTGGTCAGTGAAGTACTGCCAGACGGCACCATCAACGTACTGGGTGTGGGCAGCAGCCCATCACGCGGCATGGATAAGGGTGGCGTTAACGACTTAGAATCTGTGGTTAAATCTGTTCAGCGTGCGGTGAATGAAGCAGAGATGATGGCCGATTGCCAAATCAGTTCTGTCTATCTTTCTTTGTCAGGAAAGCACATTCACTGCCAAACTGAGAGAGGCATGGGGACAATTTCGGATGAAGAGGTTACCCAAGACGATATAGACAACGTGATTCATACCGCAAAGTCGGTCAAAATCAGTGATGAGCAGCGCGTGCTGCATGTGATCCCGCAAGAATACAAAATCGATTACCAAGAAGGGATCAAAAATCCGCTCGGCCTATCTGGCGTAAGGATGGAAGCCAGTGTGCACCTCATCACATGTCACAATGATACCGCGAAAAATATTGAGAAAGCCGTGGAGCGTTGTGGTCTTAGAGTGGATCAACTGATTTTCTCCGGGCTATCAGCGAGCCATGCGGTGATCACGCCGGATGAACGAGAGCTCGGCGTGTGCGTGGTCGATATTGGCGGCGGCACCATGGATCTTGCAGTTTGGACCGGCGGCGCACTTCGGCATGCCGAGGTCATTCCTTACGCGGGCAATGTGATCACCAGCGATATAGCCTATGCCTTTGGCACCCCACTGGCGGATGCAGAAGACATTAAAGTGAAATATGGCTGTGCATTGAGTGAGTTGGTGAATAAGGATGCAAAAGTCAATGTGCCGAGCGTGGGTGGACGCCCGTCGCGGACGTTACAGCGACAAACCTTGTCTGAAGTGATTGAGCCGCGTTGTTCAGAATTGTTGGGACTGGTGAATCAAAAATTAGTCGCCATTCAAGAAAAACTGCGTAGCGATGGTGTGAAACATCAAATGGCAGCTGGAATAGTGCTTACTGGCGGGGCATCACAAATGCACGGGCTGGTTGAATGCGCGGAACGCGTGTTCCAAAACCAAGTGCGTGTTGGACAGCCAGCCAATGTCACGGGACTGACTGATTATGTACAAGCGCCTTGCTATGCAACCGCGGTTGGGCTTTTACACTACGGTAAAGAAAGCTTGCTGACAGAAACGAGTGAACCAGAACAAAAGCGGGCTGTGGCTAGCTGGATTAAGACGCTGAGTAGCTGGTTTAAGAAAGAATTTTAACCCTGATGCGAACAGGAAGGACGGAGAGAACTCATGTTTGAACCGATGATGGAAATGTCTGACGATGCGGTGATTAAGGTCGTCGGCATTGGCGGTGGCGGTGGTAACGCCGTTGAACATATGGTGCGTGAGTCAATCGAAGGGGTTGACTTTATTAGCATTAATACGGATGCCCAAGCACTACGGAAAAGCAGTGTCGGCACGGTCATTCAAATTGGCGGTGATATCACCAAAGGACTTGGCGCGGGGGCAAATCCGCAAGTTGGGCGTGATTCCGCACTCGAAGATCGCGATGCGATTAAAGCTGAGCTCGAAGGTGCCGATATGGTATTTATCGCAGCCGGAATGGGCGGTGGTACCGGCACCGGGGGAGCGCCTGTTATCGCGGAAATCGCGAAAGAAATGGGGATTCTGACCGTTGCTGTGGTCACCAAACCTTTCAGCTTCGAAGGTAAAAAGCGACTGGCGTTTGCCGAGCAAGGAATCGAAGAGCTGTCAAAGCAAGTTGACTCGCTGATTACGATTCCCAACGAAAAATTGCTTAAGGTGCTAGGTCGCGGCATTACCTTGCTGGATGCCTTTGCGAAGGCGAACGATGTGTTACGCAATGCCGTACAAGGGATTGCAGAACTGATCACACGCCCTGGCCATATTAACGTCGACTTTGCTGACGTACGCACTGTGATGTCAGAAATGGGACACGCAATGATGGGCAGTGGTGTTGCAACGGGCGAAGATCGTGCTGAAGAAGCGGCAGAGATGGCAATTTCTAGCCCACTTCTTGAAGACATCGACTTGGCGGGTGCGCGTGGTGTGCTAGTCAACATTACAGCAGGCTTTGATATGCGTCTTGATGAGTTCGAGACCGTGGGTAACACCGTCAAAGCATTTGCATCAGACAATGCCACTGTGGTGATCGGAACGTCGATGGATCCAGAAATGAGCGATGAGCTGCGAGTGACTGTGGTGGCGACCGGGATTGGCAACGAACGTAAGCCAGACATTACCTTGGTCACCAATGCACAGTCTGGGCAAGCAAAAGCCGAGCCTAAAAAGGCACAGCCTTTGCAGGATAAACCTCAGGCGGCAAGTTCAAACCCAGCGGCGAAAGAGCAGCCAGCTGCTTCATCGAATGCAGCACCAAAATCGCAGACTGAGCATGATTATCTCGATATTCCTGCGTTTTTGCGTAAACAAGCTGACTGATCGCAATTGCTTGGTTTGTAGCCAGTGATGTGCTACCATCTCGCTCCCCTTGTCTAAGGTGACAGGGTAATGAGTGACGCAGAGCACACTTTTTTGAGAAAAAGTTGAGATAAGCCGATGATTAGACAGCGAACATTGAAAAGTATGGTCCAAACGACTGGTGTGGGTCTCCACTCTGGGCGTAAGGTTACGCTTACTCTGCGTCCGGCTCCTGCCAACACCGGTGTGATTTATCGTCGCACTGACATGGAGCCGCCGGTTGATTTTCCGGCCAACCCTGAGGATGTGCGCGATACCATGCTGTGCACCGCCTTAGTGAATGACGCGGGTGTTCGCATCTCAACCGTTGAGCATCTCAGTGCTGCAATAGCAGGAATGGGTATCGATAACATCATTATCGAAGTGAATGCGCCAGAAATCCCGATTATGGATGGCAGTTCAAGCCCGTTTATTTTCTTGCTGCAGTCTGCGGGTATCGATGTCCAAAATGCGCCAAAACGATTCATTCGTATCAAAAAGCCTGTTCGCATTGAAGACGATGATAAGTGGGCGGAACTGTTGCCTTATAATGGCTTCCGTCTCGACTTTGCCATCGAATTCGACCATCCGGCGATTGAATCGGAGCAACAAAACTTGGTGCTCGACTTCTCAAGTCAATCTTTTATTAAAGACTTGAGCCGCGCGCGAACCTTCGGTTTTATGCGTGATATCGAATACTTGCAGTCACAAAACTTATGTCTGGGTGGCAGCTTTGACTGCGCGATTGTTCTGGATGATTATCGCATCTTGAACGAAGACGGCCTACGTTTTGACAATGAACTGGTTAAGCACAAAGTCTTGGATGCCATTGGTGACTTGTACATGTGTGGACACAGTATTCTTGGTGAAATGCGCGCCTACAAATCAGGCCATGCCTTAAACAACAAGCTGTTACGCGCGGTGTTGGCCGATCAAGAAGCGTGGGAGTGGGTCACATTTGAAGAGACTGAAACCTCTCCTGTGGCATTTGCTGAACCGGGAATGGTATTGGCCTAAGCGATATCCTTGCGCATAAGCTACTACTTGCGTATACGCTACTACTTGCGTATACGCCACCAGATGGTGTGACCGCTGACAGAAAGCGGTATGAAGCCTAACCGCTAGGCATCGTAACCAAATACGAGATTAAGATAAAAAAGCCGGAGTTTACTCTGGCTTTTTTTGATCATGGGCCAGGTTAGCTAATGCTTCAAATCGTGCTTTTAATGTTGGGGAAGCGCCTTCCCCTAACGCGCGAAGCAACTCGCCAGAGGCTTGGCTAAGATGACGAGAAGGGGCCTTCTCGTGGTCTGTTCTGTCCGCGGCGGCTAATGCTGGATTAATATTCACCTCAATGGTCGTCAAGCTCGCGAGGCCTTTGGTGCGTAACACCGAGAGCAGGTGCTGACGCTCATAGTTAAGCCGCATGGCCCAAGCGGCGCTACCTACTTCAATCACTAAGACCCCATCACGATAATTGGCAACGCGACATGCCTTTGAGGTTTCACCGGGCAACAATGCTAAGATCAGCTTGTTTAGCTTGGCAAGCTCGACCGCCCGTTGGGCAATGTTGTTGGAGTCGCTCTCTAGCAGGTGTAGCGTTGAGCGAGGACGATGGTCTCTCATAGCACAATAACTGCCTTTTTTGTCATCAATTCGGTGTGGGAACGGGCGCACAGCGTCTAATTTTCGCTAATTGATCCCTTGAGTCCTAGATTTGTCATAGGATGTGAGACTATTTTACCTTATCATACATGCGTGACCCCAGCATGTAAGCTAACCCATTTGATCAATTAGGGATTGCTGGGGGAGTACAATATACAGTGCGCGAATCATTCACAGGTAAGTGTCGCATGGGTACGGCGATAAGGGAGAACCTTTTCCCCTTCCGTCTATCACATTATCAGTTACGTGGAAATTGTTGTGAAGCGGCGTGATCGCCCTTGAATTCTGTCCGATTTGGCTCCACTTAAAAGAGATAAGCCTTGTTATCTCATGTTGAATCGATGAGCTTAAGCCAACCCGCGTTGAACTGAAACACGCCAACAGAGTGGCAGTGTAGCGGCCGCCCATGTGGGAAGACCATTAAAAAGAGTACCGGCAACGCCATGTTATCGAAAGTCCTGACTAAAGTTATCGGAAGCCGAAATGACCGCACCTTGCGTCGGCTGCGAAAAGTTGTTGATGAAATCAACAAACTCGAACCCCAATTTGAAGCGTTGAACGACGATGCGCTAAAAGCTAAAACCGTTGAGTTCCGCGAGCGCCTAGATCAAGGCGCTGAACTGGATGAGCTTATTCCAGAAGCCTTTGCAACAGTACGAGAAGCCTCGAAGCGTGTCTTCGGTCTGCGCCATTTTGATGTGCAGATGATTGGTGGCATTGTGCTGCATAACGGCAAAATTGCCGAGATGCGTACCGGTGAGGGTAAAACGCTCACGGCGACCCTGCCTTCCTACCTGAACGCGTTAACCGGCAAGTCGGTTCACATTATCACCGTCAATGATTACTTGGCCGAGCGTGATGCTGAAACCAACCGTCCTTTGTTTGAGTTTCTAGGGATGACGGTTGGCATCAATGTACCGAATATGCCGCCGGAAGCGAAAAAAGCCGCCTATGCGTGCGATGTGCTGTACGGCACCAATAACGAATTCGGTTTTGATTATTTGCGTGACAATATGGCGTTTCGCGCCGAAGACCGCGTTCAGCGTGATCGCTACTTCTCTATCGTCGATGAGGTCGATTCCATCTTAATTGATGAAGCGCGAACGCCATTAATTATCTCGGGGCCGGCAGAAGATAGCTCCGAAATGTATCAGCGCATTAATGCCTTGATTCCGAGCTTAAAGCAGCAAGCAGAAGAAGACACCGAAGATTATCAAGGTGATGGCCATTTCACGGTCGATGAAAAGGCGAAGCAGGTTTACATGACCGAAAACGGTCAAGAGTTTGTTGAAGACTTGCTGAAGAAAAACGGCTTGATGGGAGAGGATGATACCCTTTATTCGCCCGCCAACATCAGCCTTATCCATCACATTAATGCCGCCCTGCGCGCGCATGTTTTGTTTGAGCGTGATGTTGACTACATCATTAAAGACGACGAGATCATTATTGTTGATGAGCACACTGGCCGTACTATGCCAGGTCGTCGCTGGTCTGAAGGCTTACACCAAGCCGTAGAAGCCAAGGAAGGGGTGAAAATCCAAAACGAGAACCAAACGCTGGCCTCGATTACCTTCCAAAACTTCTTCCGTTTGTATGACAAACTCTCAGGCATGACCGGGACCGCTGATACCGAAGCGTTCGAGTTCCAGTCGATTTATGGACTCGATACCGTTGTGATCCCCACCAACCGTCCGATGGTGCGAAAAGACCATGCGGATCAGGTTTATATGACCGAGAAAGAAAAGTTTGTCGCGATTGCTGAAGACATCAAAGCACGTGCAAAAGCCGGTCAGCCTGTATTGGTGGGCACGGTATCGATTGAAAAGTCTGAGCTGTTGTCTGATGCGCTTAACAAAGATGGCATTAAGCACCAGGTACTGAATGCGAAGTTCCACGCGCACGAAGCGGATATTGTGGAGCAAGCCGGTTATCCAGGCGCAGTCACCATTGCGACCAACATGGCGGGCCGTGGTACGGATATTGTTCTGGGCGGAAGCTGGAAACAGGTTCTCGGTGATGTCGAAAACCCCACCGATGCCCAAGTGGAAGCGGCGAAAGAAAAATGGCAACAGCTGCACGACCAAGTGGTCGAAGCCGGCGGCTTACACATCATTGGTACCGAACGTCACGAATCGCGTCGTATTGATAACCAATTACGTGGTCGTGCTGGACGTCAAGGTGATCCGGGCTCAACCCGTTTTTATCTATCCATGGACGACTCACTGATGCGCATTTTTGCATCAGAGAAGGTGTCCAATATGATGAAGCGCCTCGGGATGGCTGAAGGGGAAGCGATTGAACACCCCTGGGTTAACAAAGCCATTGAGAATGCGCAGCGCAAAGTTGAAGGCCGTAACTTTGATATTCGTAAGCAGCTGCTTGAGTTCGATGACGTCGCCAACGATCAGCGTAAAGTGGTTTATGAATTGCGTGATGCATTGCTCGTCTCAAATGACATCAGTGAGATGATTGAGCACAACCGCGAAGACGTGGTTAATACCATTGTTAACCAATATATCCCGCCACAGTCGTTAGAAGAAATGTGGGATATTGCTGGGCTTGAGAAGCGCTTGAAAGCCGATTTTGATATCGAGCTGCCGATTCAACAATGGTTGGATGAAGATGACAAGCTCTACGAAGAGTTGCTGCGTGAACGTATTCTGACTGCCTTAATTGAGGTGTACAAAGGTAAAGAAGAAGCCGTTGGCGCGGAAACGCTGCGTAACTTTGAAAAGGCGGTCATGCTACAAACGCTCGACACCCTTTGGAAAGAGCACTTGGCGGCGATGGATCATCTGCGTCAAGGCATTCATTTGCGTGGCTATGCCCAGAAAAACCCGAAACAAGAGTATAAGCGCGAGTCGTTTGAGCTGTTTGAAGGCATGTTAGATGCATTAAAAACCGATGTCGTGACTGCTTTGAGTCGTGTTCGGGTTCAACAGCCTGACGACGTTGAGCGCATGGAAGCTGAACGTCAAGCACGTGCTGAGAAAGCGGCGCGTCAGCAACAGGTTAATCATGCACAGGCTGAAAACCAGTTTGATGATGGTGAAAGCGCTGAACGTGACGACAGCGGCAACGAAACCGTGGTACGTGATGGGCGAAAAGTTGGCCGAAACGAGCCTTGTCCTTGCGGATCAGGGAAGAAATTTAAACAGTGTCACGGTAGAATCTAGCCCCTGACCCTGTGTTAGCAAAAAGGCCGTTTTCGCGGCCTTTTTTTTATTATTAGGAGAGTGCATGAAACGGGTAAGTATTGCCGCGGGCATTATTGTCAATTCGGCACAAGATCAGGTGTTTATTACACGTCGTCACGATCAGGCCCACCAAGGAGGAAAGTGGGAGTTTCCGGGCGGGAAAATTGAAGGCAGTGAAACGCCTAAACGCGCTCTGCTCCGTGAACTCAAAGAAGAAGTGGGTATTGATGCCACCGAGGTCAGTCCGTTTATTTCGTTAGACTTTGATTTTCCAGACAAAGCCTTGAGCTTAGATTTTTTCTTAGTGTGTCGTTTTGATGGTGAGCCGGCTGGTTGTGAAGGCCAAGAGGGGGGTTGGGCGCCTATCGCTGAGCTGGATAACTATACGTTTCCAGACGCGAATGACGCCGTACTTGAGAAAATTCACGCCCGATTTTGACTCGGTTGCACTAGCACTAGCACTAGCACTAGCACTAGCACTAACACCAAGACTAACACGCGAGCGGGGCGAAGGACGCTCGATATTGTGTTAATACAGTTTGCTACGCGAAGTGAGCGCAGCCTGCTCAGTGAAGTGAATGCAGCCTGCTCAGTCGGGCTGCTCTTCTGACCACAAGTCATCATCCGAGATATCAGGTGCACCGGGGATGGCTTTTTCTTCACTGGCCCACTCGCCTAAATCGATCAGTTGACAGCGTTTACTACAAAATGGACGGTGTGGACTCACCTCTCCCCAAACCACAGGCTGTTGACAGGTCGGGCATTTCACCACAGTGGGGGTATTACTCACGTACTTCTCCTTAACAGACACTGATATGAACAGGCATATTGTCGGCGACCTCATGATCATCGTCAAATGGCATAAACCGGATGGCGAAGCGGTTTTTATGGCCTGATACCAAAGGATACACGCCCAGATCCGGTGCCAGTTTTAGCCGAATTAAACAAGCGCCATCGGCTTCTTGTTGATAAAACCCTTGTTTTACTGTTGCGGTGCCACCGTGTGCGCTTTCGCGTGTTAGTTGCAGCCAAAAAGCGAGTGCATCACGCAGCGGCGATAGGGTAGCCATCCAAGTTTGAATCGCATTTTGCCGGGCCGCGAGCGGCTGATGCAACCAATAATGGAAAACGGGTAAATCAAAACTGCAACTGCCTCCGGGAATCGAGAAGCGTTGCTTGATGCTGGTTAAGAAGCGATCTTCCCGCAGTGGCTGACCAAAGCGTTTGGCCTGGAGCACCGAACGTTGGTGCGCGGCCACCTGATCGAGTAGCTGATTCAGCTGGGTTTGATCCACTTGCGGTACGTTTGCCCATGCGTTGAGCTTTTTCTTCAGTTTATCCAAATCCTTGGCTAAGTCTGCTTTTACTTGCACCTGCTCTAAAATTTCCAATAAATCGAATAAACTGCGGAAAAATTGAATATGGTGGCAGGGTGCTGAAAGGCCGCTCACTTCGTCCAGTTGGTCGAGCAGGTACTCCAGGCGCAAATAAATACGCACCTGTTCATTGAGTGGGTGTTCATACACAGTGAGGCTGGTCATAAGCGTTGAGCTATCCTGTCCGGCTATACACCGGCGTTTGCCTGGGTTGCCAAGGTTAAATACGTGTGGTGTAAGGCATCAACTTGTCGATCAAGTTCCGCCTCCGTGTGGGTATTGTCGATCACGTCATCAGCCACGTCGAGGCGTTGTTGACGACTGGCTTGCGCGGCCAAGATTGCCTGAACTTGTTGTTGGCTGACCTGATCGCGCGCCAAGGTTCGGGTTATCTGGGTGGCCGGGTCAACATCCACCACAAGGATGCGATCGGCTAATGTCATCAGGTTATTTTCTACTAATAAGGGCACGACAAGCAAACAATACTGAGATTGCGCCTCGGCGCAAGCTTGAATCATGCGGGTACGAATCAACGGGTGGAGTAAATCGTCAAGCCATTGCTTGTCGTCTGGTTGGCTAAATACACGCTCACGAAGCCACGCCCGCGCCAGGCTACCATCATGATTTAATGCCGACGCACCAAAGCGCGCCACAATCGCATCCAGCCCTTGGCTGCCAGGTTTTACTACCTCACGTGCAATCACGTCAGCATCGACAATATCGATCCCTTTTGCGGCAAACCGGTCCGCTACTGTGGTTTTACCGCTACCAATCCCGCCGGTTAATCCGACTACCCATGCCATTAGATGACTCCTAAAATGTGTGACAGATACCAGTGTAACAGGCTATCGCCCCAAAGCAGATTTAGCCAGCCAGCCGTGGCAATGAAAGGGCCAAAGGCAAACGCATGTTGCATACCTTGCCGCTGAGAACGAAGCCATAGCGCGCCGACAACGGCCCCGCTCATGGAGGCCATTAAAATTAACAGGGGTAACGCTTGCCAGCCCACCCAAGCGCCCAAGGCAGCAAAAAGCTTAAAATCACCGTAGCCCATGCCTTCTTTGCCAGTGATCAGTTTGAATGTCCAAAATAAGCTCCAAAGGCTGAGGTAGCCAATCATGGCGCCTGTTACGCTGTCTGCCAATGATACTGGGCTGACGCCGATGAGTGCGAGTGCGATCCCGGCCCAAAGAAGCGGCAACGTGATTTGATCGGGGAGCAGCATGGTGTCCCAGTCGATCATCGTCAGCGCAAGTAATGTCAGGCTTGCGCCCATCACTGCGATGGCCCACCCAGGTGAGGTGATCAGCCAAGCGGGCAGTATGCAGACGAGGGCGCCCATCAGCTCAATTAACGGATACCGCTTACTGATCCGGGTTTGACAATGCCGGCAGTGGCCTTTTAACGCGAGCCAGCTAATCAGCGGGATATTGTCGTACCAAGCAATCGCTGTGTGGCAATGTGGGCAATGCGAAGCGGGTAAGCTTAAATCAAAGCGCGTGTCGTCTGGCGCATCGATATTGGCGTCAGGAAAGCTAAGCCGGCATTCTTGGCGCCACTGGCGTTCCATCATTGTCGGTAAACGGGCGATCACCACGTTTAAAAAGCTGCCAAAAACCAGACCCAGCAGGCCGGCTATCACGATAAAAAACGGGGAGGAGAACACCAACATGACACCTGCTTATTACTTGTTGCTTGTTGTGCGCGAATCATAGCGCGTTACGTATCGAGACTCTATCTTGGCTTAGCCGAGAACGGACATCAGATTAAAAATAGGAAGGTACATGGCAACCACCAAGCCACCAATGAGTAATCCGAGTACTAAAATCAGCAGTGGCTCAATGATCTTACCCAGATTATCGACGGTGTTATCAACCTCTTCCTCGTAAATCACTGCCACCCGATTAAGCATGGTGTCTAATGCGCCAGACTCTTCACCAATCATGATCATTTGCGTCATCATATTGGGAAAACGGCCACTTTCACGTAACGCTTGATAGAGCGGGATCCCGGTAGCTGTGTGTGCAGACACTCGAATGAGTCCGTGTGCATAATAGTCGTTGGTGAGAATATTGGTTGCCGATTTAAGTCCGGAGATCAGTGGGATCCCAGCGCTAAAGGTTGTGGCCAGTGTGCGGGAAAACTTCGCGATACAGGCTTTGCTCAGCACCTCACCGATGATAGGCAGTTTAAGTAGCCAGCGGTGATAGTGGTACCGATAGCGCGGGCGATGCCGTTGTAGCCATTTATGCGATAACATCAGGACAATCAAGATAGCGGCAATGGTTGGCGCATGGGTGGTCATCCAATCAGACAATGCCAGCACTTGCCGTGTGAGCCATGGTAGGGGCGCCCCAAAAGAGTCAAAAATCTGCTTAAATTTTGGGATCACGAACAAAAGTAAGTAAGTGCTAACACCGAGCGCAACACTGACGACGATGGTGGGATAAATCATGGCTTTCATCACCTTACTGCGCAGCAAGGCTTGTTTTTCCCGATATAGTGCAAGGCGAGCAAATACCAAAGGAAGTTGACCGGTTTGTTCGCCGGTGGCGACCAGATCACAGTAAAAGCGATCAAATAGGGGGCTGGCTTGCGCCAAGGCCGTGCTTAAGCTGGTGCCAGCTTCTAGTTGTTGACGAAGGTAGCGAACCACTAAGCGCATTTCTGCTTTGACTTGATTCTCTTCTATCAGGTTGAGTGCCTGAACAATCGGGATGCCAGACTCTAACAAGGTAGTGAGTTCGCGTGAAAACTGGGTAATATCGGCCGCTTTGGCTTTGTGCTGGCGTTGTTGCCAGCTAGAAAGGCGTCGACGTATTAAGCGTGTTGGCAAGATAGCTTGGCCGGCGAGTTGCTGGCGGGCATCGTGCTCAGAATACGCAAATACTTGGCCTTTCTGGTGTCGCCCAAACGGCACGGCTTGACGCCAATGAAAGACGAATAACGTTTGCTTGGCCATGATCATTCCTTATGCCAGTTGGATCACGCGACTGAGTTCTTGCACACTGGTGATCCCTTGATTGAGTTTGGCAATGCCGGACTCTGCCAGCCGCCACATGCCTTGTTGGCAAGCGAGTTGGGTGAGCTCGCTAGCACTGGCATGGCGATAAATCGCGTCAGTAATGGTGTCGTCGATAGGCAGCACCTCATAAATGCCAGTTCGACCTTGATAACCTTGGTCACAGCGGTAACAGCCGCGAGGATTGGCTTGATAGATTTGAGTGGGGTCGCAGCGCGGATAAAGGCGCATCAGCTGGGTCAAGCTTGGGTCATCACGCGGGTGAGGCTGCTTACAGACGGGACAGAGCCGGCGCACCAGCCTTTGCGCCACTACCAAGGTCAATGAGCTGGCGAGGTTGTATGGCGCGATCCCCATATGTGCTAAACGCGTGATGCTCTCTGCGGCTGAGTTGGTATGTAAGGTAGAGAGCACCAAATGGCCAGTTTGTGCGGCTTTAATACTGATCTCTGCGGTGTCGGTATCGCGTACTTCTCCCACCATGACTACGTCGGGATCTTGGCGTAAAAAGGCACGGAGTGCGGTCGCAAAATCGAGTCCGATCCGCGTATTAACATTAACTTGGTTGATCCCATTAAGCTGGATCTCGACCGGATCTTCAACGGTGGCAATATTGCGCTGCGGCTGATTGAGATAGTGCAAACCGCTGTATAATGAGACAGTTTTACCGCTCCCGGTTGGCCCGGTGAATAAAATCATTCCTTGTGGTTGATCGAGCGCTGCTTGATAGTGCTGGCGCTGCCACTCGGTTAAGCCTAAATCATGCAGCGTCAGTTGCTGCTGACCATTATTCAATAAGCGAACCACCACTTTTTCACCCCAGACCGTTGGTAAGGTCGATACCCGCATATCGACCGTATGCTCGGCAGTAAGGGTCAATTTGATTCGCCCATCTTGCGGTAAGCGTCGTTCGGCAATATTGAGTTGAGCTAGGATCTTGAGTCGCGTGGATAACCGCCGCGAGACGCCCGCGGGCGGATGGGCATAGGTTTGCAGTAAACCGTCTTGGCGAAACCGTATTTGGAAGTGATCCTCAAACGGTTCAAAATGCACGTCGGACGCTTTTTTTCGTACCGCATCAACTAATATTTGCTGGATATAGCGGCTAATGGGTGCCTGATCGCTTTGCAGTTCCGCGCTATCTTCTTGCGGACTATCGGTGACGGTCAGGGCCGCTAAATCCTGATCACTGATGGTGATGCCATCGCCGGTGCCCTCAATATCTGCGCCGTATAAATGGCGCAGCGCTGCGTCTAAATCCGGCTGGCTTAACACCACCAAACRGACATTGAGTCCGGTTGAAAAGCGAAAATCAGCCACCGCCTCTGTGTTATCTGGGTCACTGACGCCAAGCAGTAGCTCTTTGCCTTGCTGGGCAAGCGGCAACACTTGATGGCGCTGAATCAAATCGCGCCGGTCGAGGGCATAGCAGGTAGCTTTAAACGGATACTGATGGCTTTCCGAAAAAGGCAGGTGATGCTGACTCGCGAGGGTGTGGGCGAGCGCGGTGGGGTCAACCCCGGCATTGAGTAAACGGGAGACGCTAAGCGTTGTGCCATCGCCAATGCCCAACGCATGGCGCTGGGCATCGGTCAATAAGCCGGCTTGATACAACTGAGCAGTTGGGATCATTGTTGGTGCGAGTAAAAATTATGCTAGATATATTTAATACAGCGGGTTAGGCGTTTCCGCCGCTGCCTTCTTCTTTTTCGCAACCATTGACATCGAGTTTAGCGGGGTGCGTGCAAGACCATCCACCGAACTCATTACGTTTTAGAACAACTTTATCGCTGCCATCGTCACCCGGGAGCCCCTCAACGCTGATGGATAGTTTGCCCTCGACTTCACTATCTCTTTCGAGTTTGACATTGTCGGGGATGCCTAGGGCCTCTTCGATCGTTTTTGATTCGCCATTTATCTCGATCGTGTCTGAGTTCTCAGGGAACTTGCCTTCTTCCATTATCGACGCTTCGATGACCGAGCGCATATTGGTTAATGTGGCAATTGCGGCAGTAACTTTGGCTTTATCTTGATACTTTTGGTATTGCGGAATGGCGATGGCAGTCAGGGCGCCAATAATGCCAATGACCACGAGTAACTCAATCAAACTAAACCCTTGTTGCTTTTGCATCTTATGTCTCTCCTCTCAATGATGGTCGGCCGCCAACGCGGTGGCCGCGAGTGCAGCGACTTTACGCTTGTGAGCGTGGCACAAAAAAGAGGGGCAACATGAGTTTGAGAGTGAAGGGTAAAAGCTGGATGTAAGATTTTGTTTTTTCTGTTGTAGTGTTCGACTCACCACAAATTTTTTGTCACGAAAGCGCGATAAAAAGGCCGCCCATCGTGGGCGGCCTGGTCGACTCTGGGTGAGCGTACGTGTTATTGAAAGTACGTGTTATTGAAAACGCATGGATAAATCGAGCGCGGTCACGTGCTTGGTAAGCGCGCCCACGGAAATATAATCTACGCCTGTGGACGCGTATTCAGACAGAGTATCCAAGGTGACATTGCCCGAGACTTCAAGCGCCACACGGCCTTGGTTGAGTGCAACCGCTTCGCGCATCATCGGCACGCTAAAATTATCTAACATCACAATGTCGGCGCCGGCCTCAATGGCTTGTTTTAGCTCATCCAGATTTTCTGTCTCTACTTCCACCGGTTTATCTGGATTCAGACGACGAGCCTCTTGCACCGCATTGGCAATCCCGCCGCAGGCAAGAATGTGGTTTTCTTTAATGAGATACGCATCGAACACACCAATACGGTGATTGTGTCCGCCACCACAAGCGACTGCATATTTGAGTGCACTACGCTGGCCTGGCACGGTTTTGCGGGTATCCAATAGCTTGGTCTCCGTCCCTTGTAACTGTGCCACATAAGTTGCCGTTTTACTGGCGCAGCCTGACAAGGTCTGGATAAAGTTCATCGCATTGCGCTCACCCGTTAATAACACGCGTGACGGTCCTTTTAAGGTGCACAAGGTTTGATTGGCAGTGATCGCGTCGCCATCGGTCACATGCCAGGTTAAGGAGACCTCGCCACCCAGTTGTTTGAATACTTCGTTAGCATAATCTTGGCCACAAAATACGCCATCTTCACGCGTAATCAGTACCGCGGTCGACACCGAATCGGCCGGAATCAGGCTGGCGGTAATATCTTTACGCGCGTCAAGATCGCCCCCTAAATCTTCACGCAATGCGTCGCTGACGGCACGGGGCACATCCGTTTTTAGATGAGAGGTGAGATAGGCAAGACGGCTTTTGCTGTCATGAACAGCATGAAAAGGAGTCGATGTCATTATGGCTTACCGCGGTGATGAAAAAACGTGGCGAAATGATAACGCTGGTTGGGGGGAAATGCAGCTTTTCTCTCCGGTTTCCGCGTCGGCGTCCATTTTATTATCGACACCCTGACTAGAAAATTACCCATGCATTGCCTGCTCATTTGTCTACACTTTGATCAGTTCTAGTAAAGAGGTAGCGTCATGAAACGCGGATTGGCACTGATGACGATGATATTCGCTGCACTGGCAGGTTTTAGTGTCTGGCAGCACCTACGTTTACCCGCGTCTACCTCATTGTCACCATTGACGATTGCGGTTTCATTAACGCCGTTGTCAGCGCCTATTATCGTTGCCAAAGAACAAGGTTTATTTAAAAAACATGGCATAGACATGACGCTAAAACCGGTTC
The DNA here is from genome assembly GCF_001996245.1 of Salinivibrio sp. MA607. Lineage (NCBI taxonomy): Bacteria > Pseudomonadati > Pseudomonadota > Gammaproteobacteria > Vibrionales > Vibrionaceae > Salinivibrio > Salinivibrio sp. MA607. The sequence goes on from NZ_MUFJ01000002.1 coordinate 122,421, forward strand.
ATGGCGGAGTGAAAAGTTTTCAAGCACTGGTTGCGGGAGAGGCGGACTTAGCCACGACGTCAGAAACAGTGGCGATGTTTAATAGCTTTGAAAGAGAGGATTTTAACATTCTGACTAGCTTTGTTGAGTCAGACAATGATGTGAAACTGTGGTCTATCCATCGTGCAATTGGTCACTCGCTCCCTGATGCGCTTCGGAGCGCACGTGTTGGAGTGGTCGCGTCAAGCGCGAGTGAGTACTTCTTCGACTCATTGCTCCAGCTGTATGATATGCCAACTGAGACAATAGAGAAGGTTTATTACTCGCCTGAGGCGTTGCCGTCGGCACTGCTCGACAATGAAGTTGATGCGATTGCTATTTGGGAACCTTACGGCTATCAACTAGTAAAACGAGCCCATGAGTCAGTACAAGCACTCGATAGTAAAGGCTTACATAGCTTATCTTTTTTATTGGTAAGTGATCGTTTAGTTGCGAAAAAGCAGCACCAAGATATGCGTCGCGTCATTCGAGCCTTGGATGAAGCGGTAGATGTTATTCATCAACGGCCTGAGCAAGCGAAAGCCCAGGTCGCTGCGTATCTTTCAATGTCCGACGACAAGCTCGGCTGGCTTTGGCAGGACTATTTATTTCGCCTGTCGTTAAACGACTCTTTACTGTTGCGTTTAAAAAACCAAGCTCGGTGGGCGCAACGCGCGGGATTGGTTACGGGACCAACACCATCGTATCGTCATTTACTTAACCCTGGCCCCTTGGTTGAAGCAACTCAAAAAGTGAGCCTATTAGAATGAAAATCGGTCAGAAGTTAAACATCGTTGTTTACGCATGTGCGGCATTGACGCTGGTAACACTATTGATCACGGTAGAGCTTTTTCAGAAACAAAGTCAGACGCAAGTACGCTTAGATAGAATTGTTGCGGTGCATTCTCAAATCGACAGTTTACGCGGTCGTTTGTGGCTATATCGTCAATACCCCAGTGCGCAAACCCGCCAAGATGTATATCAATCAACCAATGCGTTGCGGGCTCAGCTATCCAGTGACCAGCATGCGATTCCTCCCCAGTCAGTGCAGTCTATGACGCAAGCAGCGGACAGTATTGACCGTTTGCTGGATACCACAACAGACCAATTTGGTCGGGAGCAGAGCGTTGATGAAGGGCGGCTGATGCTTTTTTCACGATTTAATATTTTACTACAAGCCATGAGCGAGGCGGCATTTTCTGTGCGTCAGCAAGCGATGCATGATGCATCTAAACAGCAGAAAATGTTGCTTGTTGTCCATGGTGGTATTTTGGTGCTGTTGGCCTTATTAGTAACGATTTTTGCGACCCGTTTACGACGACGTTTAAGACAACGCTTAAAAACATTACACAGCACGGTTACTCAGATTAAAAAAGGTGATTTAACCACTGAATTAATCATGACCGATAAAGATGAACTGACCGAACTGGCGGATCATGTCAATGAAATGAAGCATGCGCTTAGCCATACCATGGTGGATAAAAACCAACTGAGTGAAGAAGTCGCACGGCAAACACAACAGCTTCGCGAGCAACAACACCAGCTTAAATTTTTAGCGGAGCATGATGAATTAACAGGTTTATTTAACCGACGTGCGTTTGAATCGCATGTCGATGTGGCTTTGATGCGGGCCAACCGAGCACAAACGAATGCTGCGTTACTGTTTATCGACTTGAATAACTTTAAACAAGTCAATGATACCTACGGCCACGGGGTCGGGGATGAGTTGCTCAGGGTTGTGAGCCAACGTCTAAAGCACGCCGTCCGTCGTTCTGATTTAGTCGGGCGTTTAGGCGGTGACGAATTTATCGTGTGGTTGGATCTTTTGACAGATAAAGATGCATTGAATGAAGTTATTCGCCGTATTCAAGATGATGTCCATGCACCTATATTAACCGAGAAAGCAGAGTTATCACTGGTGAGTAGTATTGGCGTCAGTTGCTTTCCTACCGACGGATTGGAGTTGCAACAAATGATGAATCAAGCCGATGCGGCCATGTATTACGCGAAAACACATGCTAACGAGCGGCACTGCTTATATTCCAATCTGCCTGCCGAGCGGATACAGTAACGAATTTTGCGACACGAGTAGCTTGCATGTCTTTTTCCCGCATCGACGATCATTGGCTAGCGGGCGCGCGCGCCTGTCCCTCTCCTCATTATAACTCACGCCCGGATAGCGAGGATATTTCCTTGCTGGTGGTTCACAATATCAGCCTGCCCCCCGGCCAGTTCGACGGTCCCTATATTGAGCAATTTTTTCAGGGCAACCTCGACGCTGACGCGCACCCTTATTTTGCCCAGATCAGTGATCTTCGCGTGTCCGCTCACCTACTGATCCGACGAGATGGAAGTGTGATCCAGTTTGTACCATTCAACGAACGCGCATGGCATGCTGGCATCTCGTGTTTTGACGGTCGGCAGCAATGTAACGATTTTTCTATCGGTATTGAGCTTGAGGGCACAGACACACTTCCATACACCGACCAGCAGTATCAATCGTTAGCGGCGATCACGCAGACGCTGATGCAGTACTATCCAGCTATCACCCGTGATCGGATCACAGGACATCAACATATTGCGCCCGGACGGAAGACCGATCCTGGCCATGTGTTTGACTGGGAAAGATTACACCAACTGCTCTATACTGCCTGATAAAGCAGTCATTCTCTTTGGTCTGACCAATTTTAGAGCGCCGTGAAAAAACAACTGTCAGGTGACGAATACAGGGGTTTCCATGATGTCAATCAAAGTTCAGGTGGACAGAATATCCACTGTCTGGTAACTTTAGAGAATAATAAAGTAATTGGTCTTACCAATTTACAATCAGTCAGTTTCTGCAGCTAAGCGCCAAGCTTGGGGGGCAGATGGTCAATAAATACAATGGCATATCAGCGAATTCGTCAACCCAAACTCTCAGATGTTATCGAGAAAGAGCTCGAAGGTTTAATTCTGGAAGGGACCTTGTCTCCAGGCCAGAAGCTACCGCCTGAGCGAGAGTTAGCGGTCCAGTTTGATGTGTCTCGTCCATCAGTCCGTGAGGCGATTCAGCGACTTGAAGTAAAAAAGCTGCTCACTCGCAAACAAGGTGGCGGCACCTTTGTCAGTCAACGACTGTGGCAGCGATTTTCTGAACCCCTGCTAGAGTTATTGGCGGACCATCCGGAAACCCAGCTTGATTTGTTGGAATCACGGCATGCGCTCGAAGGTATTTCTTCTTATTTCGCCGCTTTACGGGGCACGGAAGAGGATTTTTCTCGGATTGAAGATTGCCATGATGCGATTCGACAAGCGCAGAAAGATGGGGACTTAAAGGCAGAAGCTTCCGCCGTCATGCAATATCTCGTTGCCGTAACGGAAGCGGCGCACAATGTGGTACTACTGCATATCATGCGTAGCCTCGCACCGTTACTGGAACAGAATATTTATCAAAACTTTGAGCTACTTTATCGCCGTCAAGAGACGGTGGAAAATGTCAGCCGACACCGAGCTGAGATCGTGGATGCAATCACCGCTGGCGAGCCAGAAAAAGCGAGACAGGCGTCGCATGCACACTTAGCTTACATTGAGGAAACTCTGTTGGATCTTGGCCGAGAAGAAAGCCGTCGAGAACGGTCTCTACGTCGAATTCAACAACGCAAGGACGAGCTGGAGTAATCCCTATTCGCCGCCAAAATAAAGGCGAGGGGCCACTGCAGCTGCGACAACGTTTGTTTTGTACGAGTCAATCAACGAAAGGATAGATCGCCATGTCTGAAGTCATGAAAAATGACGTGGACGCACTTGAGACCCAAGAGTGGTTGCAAGCTCTTGAGTCAGTCGTTCGTGAAGAAGGTGTAGAACGTGCCCAGTTCCTTCTGGAGCAAGTCTTAGGGCAAGCACGTTTAGACGGTGTTGACATGCCAACTGGCGTGACCACCAACTATGTAAATACCATCCCTGCAGATCAAGAACCTGCTTATCCAGGTGATGTGAACTTGGAACGTCGTATCCGTTCTATCATTCGTTGGAACGCAATCATGATCGTGTTGCGCGCGTCCAAGAAAGATTTAGAGCTGGGTGGCCACATGGCTTCATTCCAGTCATCGGCTGCGTTCTATGAAACTTGCTTTAACCACTTCTTCCGTGCGCCAAACGAGAAAGATGGTGGCGATCTGGTTTATTATCAAGGTCATATCTCTCCAGGCATCTACGCGCGTGCGTTTGTGGAAGGTCGTCTCACTGCTGAGCAGCTCGACAACTTCCGCCAAGAAGTTGACGGTAACGGTATTTCCTCTTACCCGCACCCGAAACTGATGCCTGAGTTCTGGCAGTTCCCAACCGTATCTATGGGTCTGGGTCCTATTGCGTCTATCTACCAAGCGCGTTTCCTTAAGTATCTGAACGGTCGTGGCTTGAAAGACACCTCAGAGCAGCGTGTTTACGCGTTCTTAGGCGACGGTGAAATGGATGAGCCAGAATCACGTGGTGCGCTGTCGTTTGCCGCCCGTGAAAAACTGGATAACCTGTGCTTTTTGATCAACTGTAACCTGCAGCGCCTTGATGGTCCTGTAATGGGTAACGGTAAAATCGTTCAAGAGCTCGAAGGCCTATTTAAAGGCGCTGGCTGGAACGTGATCAAAGTGGTTTGGGGCTCTGGCTGGGATAAACTGCTGGCCAAAGACACCTCCGGTAAACTGCTGCAGTTGATGAACGAAACCATCGACGGCGATTACCAAACCTTCAAATCAAAAGACGGCGCCTACGTGCGTGAACACTTCTTCGGTAAATATCCTGAAACTGCAGCCCTGGTTGCCGATATGACCGACGAAGAAATCTTTGCGCTCAAACGTGGTGGTCATGAACCATCAAAACTGTTTGCTGCGTTCAAAGCGGCACAAGAGTGCAACGACCGTCCAACCGTGATCCTGGCGAAAACCGTTAAAGGTTACGGCATGGGTGAAGCGGCTGAAGGTAAAAACATCGCGCACCAAGTGAAGAAAATGGACATGACCCATGTTCACGCTATGCGTGATCGTCTTGGCCTACAAGACTTGCTGTCTGACGATGATGTGCAAAACCTGACTTACCTAAAACTGGAAGAAGGAACTGCGGAACACGAATACCTGCACGCGCGCCGTAAAGCCCTGCACGGTTACACTCCGCAGCGCTTACCTAAGTTCACTGAAGAACTGACGCTGCCAAAACTGGATGATTTCTCTGCTCTGCTGTCTGAGCAGAAGCGTGATATCTCTACCACCATGGCGTTTGTACGCTCATTGAACGTATTGCTGAAAGACAAGAGCATTGGCAAGAACGTAGTGCCAATCATTGCTGACGAAGCCCGTACTTTCGGTATGGAAGGTCTGTTCCGTCAGGTGGGTATCTATAACCCGCAAGGACAAACCTATACCCCAGAAGATCGTGGCGTGGTGTCTTACTACAAAGAAGACCAAGGCGGCCAAGTACTGCAAGAAGGGATCAACGAGCTAGGCGCGATGTCATCGTGGGTAGCGGCGGCGACCTCTTACAGCACCAATGATCTGCCAATGATCCCATTTTACATCTACTACTCCATGTTCGGCTTCCAACGTGTTGGCGACATGGCGTGGATGGCGGGTGACCAACAAGCACGTGGTTTCCTATTGGGTGCCACCGCAGGTCGTACTACCCTGAACGGTGAAGGTCTGCAACACGAAGACGGTCACAGCCATATTCTGGCAAGCACTGTACCTAACTGTGTGTCTTACGACCCAACCTTCGCGTACGAAGTGGCGGTGATCATGCAAGACGGTATCCGTCGTATGTACGGTCCTGACCAAGAAAACATCTACTACTACCTGACGCTGATGAACGAAAACTATCATCAGCCAGCCATGCCTGAGGGCGCGGAAGACGGTATCCGTAAAGGTATCTATAAACTAGAAACCTACACGGGCGACAAAGCGAAAGTTCAGTTAATGGGCTCGGGCACTATCATGACCGAAGTGCGCAAGGCAGCGAAACTGCTCAGCGATGAATTCGGCGTGGCGTCTGACGTTTACAGCGTGACCTCGTTCAACGAGCTGGCACGTGACGGTCAGGATGTGGATCGTTTCAACATGCTGAACCCAGATGCAGAAAGCAAAGTGCCTTATATCCAAACAGTCATGGGATCTGAGCCTGCGATTGCTGCGACTGATTACATGAAAAACTACGCTGACCAAGTTCGTGCGTTTATCCCAGCTGAGTCTTATAAAGTGCTGGGTACAGACGGCTTTGGTCGTTCTGACAGCCGCGAAAACCTACGTCGTCACTTTGAAGTGAACGCAGGCTATGTGGTGGTCGCGGCACTGAACGAGCTGGCTAAGCGTGGTGATGTTGATAAGAAAGTCGTGTCAGAAGCGATTAAGAAATTCGACATCGATACCAACAAAGTAAACCCGCTGTTCGCGTAAGAGGCTGAAACAATGTCAATCGAGATTAATGTACCTGACATCGGTGCGGATGAAGTAGAAGTGACTGAGATCCTTGTTAGCGTTGGCGATAAGGTAGAAGAAGAACAGTCGTTAATCACCGTTGAAGGTGATAAAGCATCCATGGAAGTCCCTGCGTCACAAGCGGGTGTGGTCAAGGAAATCAAAATTGCCGAGGGTGATAAAGTCACCACTGGCTCTTTGATTATGATCTTCGAAGCCGATGCGCCAGCGCAAAGCGCCCCAGCTCAAGAGGCGGCGCCAGCCGCCCCTGCTGCAGCACCAGCGGCCGCATCAGAAACCAAAGAAGTGCACGTCCCTGATATCGGTGGTGACGAAGTTGAAGTCACTGAGATCATGGTCGCGGTTGGCGATACCATTGAAGAAGAGCAGTCACTGATCACTGTTGAAGGCGATAAAGCCTCAATGGAAGTGCCTGCACCGTTTGCGGGTACCGTTACAGAAATCAAGATCGCGGCAGGTGACAAGGTGTCAACTGGCTCACTGATCATGATGTTCGAAGTGGGTGGCAGTGCTCCAGCTGCAGACGCCCCAGCAGCAGCCGAGGCACCAGCGGCGCCGGCAGCAGCACAAGCCAAAGACGTTCACGTCCCTGATATCGGTGGCGATGAAGTTGAAGTGACTGACATTATGGTTGCCGTTGGCGATACCATTGAAGAAGAGCAGTCACTGATCACCGTTGAAGGCGACAAAGCGTCAATGGAAGTACCGGCACCGTTTGCGGGTACGGTCAAAGAGATCAAAATTGCGGCGGGCGATAAAGTGTCCACCGGCTCGCACATCATGGTGTTCGAGGTTGCTGGTAGCGCACCAGCAGCGCCTGCACCTGCAGCGGCACCTGCTGCTGAAAAGGCGGCACCCGCTCCTGCGGCTAAGGCAGACGCCCCAGCGGCTAAAGCTGACGCCGGTAAAGACGAGTTTGTAGAGAACAAAGAATACGCGCATGCGTCGCCTGTTGTTCGTCGTCTTGCCCGCGAATTTGGCGTGAACCTTGCGAAGGTGAAAGGATCGGGTCGTAAAGGACGTGTACTGAAAGAAGACGTTCAGAGCTTTGTCAAAGACGCGCTAAAACGCCTTGAATCGGGTGCAGCATCTGGCTCAGGCGACGGCAGTGCACTTGGCTTGCTCCCTTGGCCTAAAGTGGACTTCAGCAAGTTCGGTGAAACCGAAGTCAAACCACTGTCACGCATTAAGAAGATCTCGGGTGCGAACCTGGCACGTAACTGGGTGATGATCCCGCACGTGACGCAGTGGGATAACGCTGATATCACTGAAGTGGAAGCGTTCCGTAAAGAGCAAAACGCGATTGAGAAGAAGAAAGAGTCTGGCATGAAGATCACCCCATTGGTGTTCATCATGAAAGCCGCTGCTAAAGCGCTGGAAGCTTTCCCTTCATTCAACGCATCACTGTCGGAAGACGGTGAAAGCCTGATCATGAAAAAATATGTCAACATCGGCATTGCGGTTGATACGCCAAATGGTCTGGTTGTGCCTGTCTTTAAGGACGTGAACAAAAAAGGCATCTACGAGTTATCTGAAGAGCTGATGGCAGTCTCGAAGAAAGCGCGTGCGGGCAAGCTCACTGCTTCTGATATGCAGGGCGGTTGCTTTACCATCTCAAGCCTCGGTGGTTTGGGCGGTACCGCGTTTACGCCAATCGTTAATGCACCAGAAGTCTCAATCTTGGGTGTCTCTAAGTCAGAAATGAAGCCAGTATGGAACGGTAAGGACTTTGAACCTCGCCTGATGCTGCCACTGTCTCTGTCTTATGACCACCGTGTGATTGACGGTGCTGAGGGTGCGCGCTTTATCAGCTACCTCAACGGTCTAATGTCCGATATCCGCCGTTTGGTACTGTAATCGCAACATCGACAACCCAACCGGCCCGTGAAGGGTCGGTTGGGAATTGTTGTGCAGCTCACAGGCTATGGGTTTTTATTTTTCAGCCCATTAACATGGCTGTAAACTGTGGCACCAAACACCCACAACAATAAAAACTACCGCTCTTAGCCTGTCAGGGAATAAGACTACAACGAGGTCAGAATGAGTAAAGAAATCAAAGCGCAAGTCGTCGTTCTTGGCGCTGGTCCTGCTGGATACTCCGCCGCTTTCCGCTGTGCCGACCTAGGTTTGGAAACAGTGCTGGTTGAACGTTACAACACCCTAGGGGGTGTGTGTCTAAACGTTGGCTGTATCCCTTCTAAAGCCCTACTACACGTTGCCAAAGTGATCGAAGAAGCCAAAGCGATGGCTGATCATGGCGTGGTTTTCGGCGAGCCACAAACCGATATCGACAAAATCCGCTCTTGGAAAGACAAGGTGATCGGTCAGTTGACCGGTGGCTTAGGTGGCATGGCCAAGCAGCGTAAAGTGACAGTGGTTAACGGTACCGGCCGTTTCACTGGCGCCAACACCCTGTTGGTCGAGGGTGAAGAAAGCACCACCATTAATTTTGATAACGCGATCATCGCAGCCGGCTCTCGTCCTATCGAGCTGCCATTTATCCCGCATGATGATCCACGTATCTGGGACTCTACTGACGCGCTCGAGCTCAAAGAAGTACCAGAGAAAATGCTGCTGATGGGCGGTGGTATCATTGGTCTAGAAATGGGTACTGTCTATCACGCATTAGGCTCACAGGTCGATGTGGTCGAAATGTGTGATCAGGTGATCCCGGCGGCCGATAAAGACGTGATTAAAGTCTTTACCAAGCGTATCAGCAAGAAAATGAACCTGATGCTGGAAACCAAAGTCACCGCAGTAGAAGCCAAAGAAGATGGTATTTACGTGACGATGGAAGGCAAAAAAGCGCCAGCAGAGCCAGTACGTTATGATGCTGTATTGGTTGCGATTGGCCGTAGCCCGAATGGCAAACTGCTTGACGCCGGCCAAGCTGGGGTTGAAGTTGACGATCGCGGCTTCATCAATGTTGATAAGCAAATGCGCACTAACGTGCCACACATCTATGCGATCGGCGATATTGTTGGTCAGCCAATGCTTGCGCATAAAGGTGTGCATGAAGGCCATGTGGCTGCGGAAGTCATTTCTGGTAAGAAACATTACTTTGATCCGAAAGTGATCCCATCGATTGCTTATACTGAGCCAGAAGTAGCATGGGTCGGTAAAACCGAGAAAGAATGTAAGGAAGAGGGCATCAACTACGAAGCCTCTACCTTCCCATGGGCGGCTTCTGGTCGTGCGATTGCGTCTGACTGCGCTGACGGTATGACCAAGCTTATCTTCGATAAAGATACGCACCGTGTCATCGGGGGTGCCGTTGTCGGTACCAACGGTGGTGAGCTGTTGGGCGAAATCGGTCTTGCGATTGAAATGGGCTGTGATGCCGAAGACATCGCGTTGACTGTTCACGCTCACCCAACACTCCATGAGTCTGTTGGCTTGGCCGCTGAAGTGTTTGAAGGCTCAATCACGGATATGCCGAATCCAAAAGCGAAGAAAAAGAAATAAACTGCGCGTTTATATGTTTCTTCTTAAGCCCTGCATTGCGGGGCTTTTTTATATCGGTGATATATCGATTGAGAAGAAAAAAGCGGGCCTCGGCCCGCTTAGTCAGTATGATGGTCAAGCGTTAACGCTTAAAGCTTAAAGCTGCCCACCAAGGTATCGAGACGTTTAGACAGATCACGCAGTGACTCGCTGGCTTCAGCCATGGTATTGGCGGTATCCGCGGTCTGTTGCGAGCTGTGATTAATCTCTTCAATATTCTGATTGATGTCATTGACCACCGTTGATTGCTCTTCTGTCGCGGTCGCTACTTGTGTATTCATGTCTGAGATTTGGATAATCTGCTCATTAATCGCGTTCAGTGACAGCGACGCCTCATCCGATGCGTTGACCCCTTCGGCTGTCATGGTGCGGCTTTGCTCCATTGCGTTGACAGCATTATGGGCTTCTTGCTGCAGGCGGTTGATCATGGTCTGGATTTCATCGGTTGAATCGGAGGTACGGCTAGCCAGGCTACGCACCTCGTCGGCAACGACCGCAAAGCCTCGTCCTTGTTCGCCCGCGCGTGCCGCTTCAATGGCGGCGTTCAATGCGAGCAGGTTGGTTTGCTCTGAAATACCACGAATCACATCCAAAATGCCGCCAATCGAGTCGGTGTTTTCAGCCAGCGCACTGATCACTTTCGACATATTCTCCATATCGTCGGCAAGGCTGGCGATGGTGTCTCGCGCTTGGGTGACCACACCTTGGCCATTGGCTGCATCATCGGACGCTTGGTTAGCGGCACTGGCGGCATTAGCGGCATTGCCGGCAATTTCATTCACCGTCGCGCCCATTTCATTAATCGCCGTCACCACTTGTACGGTGCGATCACGCTGATACTCACTCTGAGATTGCGTGGCGCTAGCTTGTGACGAGACTTGCTCTGCGGCATGACGAAGCTCACCACCGGTACTGGCAACGTCTGAGACTAAGCGATGAATCTTGTCGACAAAGCTATTAAACCCAGACGCTAACTGACCCATTTCGTCTTGGCTATCGATGTCGACTCGTTGGCGTAAATCGCCTTCACCCTCGCCGATCTCACGGAACACATTCGCCACGTATTGAATCGGTTTGGTAATGGTCGTCGCAAGCCAAACGGCCACCACAATAAACACTAACCCAACGACCACAGACACCATTAGGATCTGATTGCGGGTTTGATTGAGTGGTGCAAAGACTTCTTCTGCTGGAACATCTGCGATGACATACCAGTCCATGGAGGGAACATAACTTGAGGCGAGCAGGACTTCCTTGCCATTAATGTGTGTATCGAGGAGGTTAAAGTCACCTTTTTGGAGCAAGCTCCGTGCCTGTGCTCCATACACATCACTCAATGTTTTTTCGCCCATGAGATCGGTGTCACGGTGCAATTGGACCATACCATCGGCATTGACTAAGAAAACAAAGCCCGACTGTTCGATTTTGAATTGATTCAAAAAGCGGGTCATGTCTTCGAGTGAACGCGAAAACCCAGCCAAGCCTTTGCCGTTAAGCTGTTGAAAGTTGACGAACAGCTTGAGCTCGCCATTATCCTCTTGGAATACCTGTGCCATGGTGGCATTGCCACTGTCGAGAAAGTTATAAAACCAACTGTCTTTTTCACGCGTTAACACCCGTAAAAATCCGTTTTGATTCCAATATTGGCCGGTCTCTCGGTTAGCGATAGAGGCATCATTGAGATCGTATTGGTCACGTAACACGTTAAGCTGCTTGACCACGCGGGCTTCTTCGCTCGGGGTGATCCCTTGGTTGAGAATATCGAGTGTCACCGGATTTGACGCGAGCTGACGCGCAGCAGATTGCAGCTGGTTAACTTCACTATCAATGGTATCTCTAAACTGAGTGAGGGTGGTCGGAAGCTCATTCTCTAACAGGCGCTTTTCCATAATATCGCGCGCTTGGCTTAAGCTCATATAGCTGACGATCGCGGTCGATGCGATCACGGCTGAGACAAATGCCAACACGAGCTTTTGCTTAATCGTGAGTTGTTTTAGCTTCATGCCTTTCTCTCTATGTGGTCTATCACGCGCTATTTTGTAATCATCGATAAGTTGACAAGTTAGCGTGACAAAAAAGTGACGATGTGTATGGCACCAACGTCTAAGTTAGCAGAATTACATTTACCGTTCCTAATGTATCGGCGATGAAATGATAAAATTGAAGCCCTTGCCCATAATTATTGATGAAAATGACACTTAGCTCGCGCTTTCAACACAAACCGATAAAAAGGGGCGGAGAGCGCACCGCCTGATCGATATCGCGTTATCTTTTATGGCTAACTGTATCGTGATAAAAAACAGTATAGAATCAAACAGAACGCGACAATCACGGTTAATTGGATCGTGAGAATGAGGAAATAGAGGGCTGCGTCACTAAGACCTTGGTCGTATGTTTCATAAAACGGGTAGATTTTAATTTTAAGTTAAAAATGCTATCCTCACGCAGCGGTTACGTGCTCGAACCCTCGTCTTGCTGGAAAATTTTAATAAACTTCGCCGGATAAGCGTGATACGAGTACTAACACTTTCCAAGGATGTTGGGCCACAGGGCCTGACCGAGATAAGAGGAAATAGTCGTGCTTGAAGCCTACCGTAAACACGTCGAAGAACGTGCCGCTCAGGGTATTGTGCCTAAACCGCTGAACGCTGAGCAAACCGCCAGTCTGATAGAACTGTTGAAAAACCCGCCCGCTGGCGAAGAAGAAACCCTTGTTTATTTGCTGGAAAACCGAATTCCACCCGGCGTGGATGAAGCCGCCTATGTAAAAGCAGGCTTTTTAGCTGCGTTGGCAAATGGTGAGGCGCAATCGCCGTTAATCAGCCCTGAGCGCGCCACAGAGCTACTCGGTACCATGCAAGGCGGTTATAACATCCAGCCTCTGATCGCGTTGTTAGAGGATGAAAAACTGGCGCCAATTGCAGCCAAAGCCCTGTCACATACCCTGCTCATGTTTGATGCTTTCTATGACGTGGAAGACAAAATGAAAGCAGGGAATGCTTACGCTAAACAAGTGATGGAATCGTGGGCCAACGCAGATTGGTACCTGGAAAAACCGCAGATTCCTGAAAAAGTGACACTGACAGTGTTCAAAGTATCGGGTGAAACCAACACCGATGACTTGTCTCCCGCCCCTGATGCATGGTCACGTCCAGATATTCCCTTACATGCCCTTGCGATGCTTAAAAACGAGCGCGAAGGTATTCAACCGGATAAACCCGGTGACATTGGCCCCATTGAGCAAATGAAGGCGCTGGAAGAAAAAGGCCACCCACTGGTTTATGTCGGTGATGTGGTTGGCACTGGCTCGTCACGTAAATCAGCGACCAACTCGGTGTTGTGGTTTATGGGCCAAGACATTCCGAATGTGCCTAATAAGCGCTTCGGCGGTTTCTGTTTAGGCGGAAAAATTGCCCCTATTTTCTTTAATACCATGGAAGACGCGGGCGCATTGCCGATTGAGCTCGATGTGACTTCGCTCAATATGGGCGATGTGATTGACCTGTACCCCGCTGACGGTAAAGTGTGCAAGCATGGCACCGATGACGTGCTGTCGACCTTCCAGCTCAAAACCGACATTTTGTATGATGAAGTACGTGCCGGTGGCCGCATCCCATTGATTATCGGTCGCGGCTTGACCGATCGAGCCCGTGAATGTCTCGGCCTTGAGCCATCTGACGTCTTCCGCCGTCCCCGTCCAGTGGCTGAATCCACCAAAGGCTTTACGCTGGCACAAAAAATGGTCGGTAAAGCCTGTGGCGTCGAAGGTGTGCGTCCGAATACCTATTGTGAGCCTAAGATGACCACGGTAGGGTCACAAGACACCACCGGACCCATGACCCGTGATGAGCTTAAAGACTTGGCGTGTCTTGGTTTTACCGCCGATTTGACCATGCAGTCTTTCTGTCATACGTCAGCATATCCAAAGCCGGTTGACGTGGAAACACACCATACCTTGCCCGATTTCATCATGAATCGTGGTGGTGTGGCACTGCGTCCAGGCGATGGGGTGATTCACTCTTGGCTCAATCGTATGCTGCTGCCTGATACCGTGGGTACCGGTGGCGACTCACATACGCGTTTCCCGCTGGGGATTTCTTTCCCTGCCGGCTCGGGTCTGGTGGCCTTTGCTGCAGCAACCGGGGTGATGCCGCTGGATATGCCTGAGTCGGTCTTGGTGCGCTTTAAAGGCGAAATGCAGCCCGGTGTTACCTTGCGTGACTTAGTCCATGCCATTCCGTATTTCGGCATCAAACAAGGTCTGTTAACGGTTGAGAAATCAGGAAAAATCAACGAATTTTCCGGTCGTGTTCTCGAAATCGAAGGGGTTGAACACCTCACGGTTGAACAGGCGTTTGAGTTATCAGATGCATCCGCAGAGCGCTCTGCGGCTGGTTGTACCGTGAAGCTGTCACAAGACTCAGTGGCCGAATACCTTGAATCCAACATTGTGATGCTTAAATGGATGATTGCCGAAGGCTATGGCGACCGCCGTACCATTGAGCGCCGTATTCAAGCGATGCAGCAATGGCTAGACAGCCCAAGCTTGATGGAAGCGGACAAAGATGCCGAGTATGCCCACGTACTTGAAATCGATCTGGCCGAGATCAAAGAGCCTATCTTGTGTGCACCGAACGATCCGGATGATGCGCGTACCTTGTCGGACGTGGCAGGCGACAGTGTCGATGAAGTCTTTATCGGAAGCTGTATGACCAACATTGGTCACTTCCGAGCAGCCGGTAAATTGCTGGATAAATTCGGTGGCAGCTTATCGACTCGGATGTGGGTGGCACCACCGACGAAGATGGATAGAGATCAGCTGACCGCTGAAGGTTATTACGGTATCTACGGTCGTGCTGGGGTGCGGATCGAAACGCCGGGATGTTCCTTGTGCATGGGTAACCAAGCGCGTGTGGCTGAAAAATCGACTGTGTTGTCGACCTCGACACGTAATTTCCCAAACCGTCTCGGTACGGGCGCGAATGTGTATCTGGCGTCGGCTGAGCTGTCGGCAGTCGGTGCGATTCTCGGCCGGATCCCGACTCAAAAGGAATATCTAGAGTACGCTGAGCAAATCAATGCGACGGCAAGTGATACTTATCGTTATCTTAACTTCCATCAAATGGATGCCTACACCAACATCGCGAATGATGTGATTGTTAAAACCGCAGTGTAGGACGCGCTGATGGCCGATAGCGTTCGGCATGGCGCCAAGAAAAGCGCCTTCCATCTTTATGGGAGGCGCTTTTTTTCGTGTGCGTGACCGAGTGAGAGAGCGCCAATTAGCTTCGTGTTATGGTTGATTAATTAATCGGGTTATCCATTAATCGCGCAATATTCTCAGCCGTGCGCGTGACGTTGCTTGCCGTGTTGGCCAGCGCCTCAGACAATGAACAGGGCCCTGGCTGAATGGGGAAAATCGCTTTGACGCCGTGTTGATAAAGCGTATCACAGTTGTCACCGACACTGCCGGCGATCACCACCACGGGAATGTGATGTGATTGGCCAATCCGGGCGAGCGCCATGGGGACTTTTCCGTGCTGAGTTTGACCATCGACCCGTCCCTCACCGGTAATAATCCAATCTGCTTGTGCCAGGGTCGAATACGCGTGGGTTCGTGTTAGTAGCAACTCCATCCCGGGGACGAGCTGGGCATTGAGTAACCCGCCTAAAGCGGCACCGATTCCGCCTGCTGCGCCTGCTCCTGGAAAGTGCGCAATGGCATGGCCAAGTTGATAGTGACAAATACGGGCAAAACGGTGAAGGTGTTGCTCTAAACTGCGAATGTGGCTGACCGTGGCGCCTTTTTGCGGACCAAATACGGTAGCAGCGCCATCGGGTCCACATAGCGGGTTATCGACATCACAGGCCGCGGTGAGTGTGACAGCACGCAGGCGTGAATCGAGCGTGCTGAGATCCAGTGTCATCAATGCACCTAATCCGTGTCCAGTCGGAATAATTGGTTTGCCTGCACCGTCAAGCAGGCGCGCGCCTAAGGCGGTCAGGATCCCGGCGCCCGCGTCATTGGTGGCACTGCCACCTAAACCAATAATGATTTCATCGATGTCATGATCAAGAGCTGCACGGATCAGCTCACCGGTGCCTAAGCTGGTGGTATGAAGCGGATTTCTTGCGGTGCTTGGCATTAATGGCAAACCTGAGGCACTGGCGACATCCAACACGGCCAGTCGTTGTTCACGATTAATCACAAAACTGGCCGTCACCGGGCGAAAATCTGGCCCCGTGACGTCACAGTGAAAACGTTCTCCACCCAGTCGTTCGAGCATACTTTGTGCAAATCCCTCACCACCATCTGCCATGGGCAACAGTGAAAACGTGGCATTAGGCAGTGCGGCTGCCATGCCTGTTTGAATAGCGTTAGCGACTTGTGGGGCGCTGAGGCTTTCTTTGAATGAGTCCGGTGCGATCACAATATGCATGGCTTGTCCTTGGCAATATGACGGTCGTCCATTAAGTCGAACTGAAGTAAACAGTATGAGCGAAGTGCTACCTTGATAACAGCTTGGGCTTGGCAATTCGTGGCAAAAGCCGGACAATGCCGCGCGAAGATTGGAGGTGGATGTGGATTACGAATTTTCTCGCAATAGTTTTGATGACAGTTATCGCATTGTGTTCTCAATGGGCCATGAAGCGATTGGTCGCTGGTTGTTCGATGAAGTAGGCACTGAGCTTAGCCACGTTGAGCAATATGTCGAGGCCCTCGCTCAGCTGGAAAACGAACAGCAATGGCGCGGGCATACTTTTACCTTAACAGCCAATAAAGATGAAGTGGTGGTGATGGCGAATGCCATGCTACAAACACCATCGGATGAGGCGCAAGCAACCCTCAGTGCGCAGGCATTGACGTTTTATGATCAAGAAAGCTGTGCCGCGTGTGGCTATGATGACTTTATGGAAATGTTATCGGCCTATCGCGACTTTATTATCCGTTATGGTCGACGATAACTCGAGATAAACGCGGAGCGGGGAATCGGCCCGCGTTTTTTCGATGATCGCTGATGGTGCAGTTGAGCAATAACACATTGCCGATGCGCTGTCTTGGTGAATACCTCGCACTTTTATAGTGCAAACTCCTCGAATTACCCCTCCTTGTTTCCTAACTACATGATTTTAAAGCCATCAAATATTGGCACGGCTCTTGATACCTACAGTGTGAAGCAAACACAAGGACTCAGGAGAAGGATATGAAACTGATTAGCGCCATTATCAAGCCATTTAAGCTTGATGACGTTCGTGAAGCGTTGGCGGATGCCGGTATTGATGGCATGACGGTCTCGGAAGTCAAAGGCTTTGGCCGCCAAAAAGGGCACACAGAATTATATCGTGGCGCCGAATACCAAGTCGATTTTTTACCCAAAGTGAAACTTGAAATCGCGGTACAGAGCGAGAATGTGGATTCTGTCGTTGAAGCGATTTCTAATGCTGCACAGACCGGAAAAATCGGCGATGGCAAAATCTTTGTCTTCGATCTTCAGCAGGCGGTGCGTATTCGTACCGGTGAAATGGATTTGGAAGCAATTTAATACAGGGAGTATAGACAATGGAACTGGTTAATACGGTGACAGAATTGCGCTACGCGCTCGACACCTTTTTCTTTCTTTTATCCGGCGCGTTGGTGATGTGGATGGCCGCGGGCTTTGCGATGTTAGAAGCCGGCTTGGTGCGATCTAAAAATACCACGGAGATCCTGACCAAAAATATCTGCTTATATGCCATTGCGTGCACCATGTATTTACTGGTCGGTTACAACATCATGTATGTCGACAATGCGGGTGGGGGTTTTATACCTTCATTTGGCACCTTGATTGGCACACAGGGCGCAGAGGCTGATCATTCATTGGAATCAGACTTCTTCTTCCAAGTCGTGTTTGTTGCTACCGCTATGTCAGTGGTGTCTGGTGCCGTCGCGGAACGAATGAAGCTGTGGGCGTTCCTGGTTTTCTCTGTCATCTTGACGGCGGTGATCTATCCAGTTGAAGGATATTGGACTTGGGGCGGCGGCTTCCTATCTGAGGCCGGTTTCAGTGACTTTGCCGGCTCAGGAATTGTTCACATGGCCGGTGCTTCCGCGGCATTAGCCGGTGTGCTCTTGTTAGGTGCGCGTAAAGGCAAGTACAGCAAAAACGGTAAAATCAACCCGATTCCTGGCTCTAACTTGCCGTTAGCGACCTTGGGGACGTTTATCCTTTGGTTCGGCTGGTTTGGTTTCAATGGCGGCTCGCAGTTGATGGTCTCAGATTTTGAGAATGCGACAGCGGTGGGACAAATCTTCCTCAACACGAATGCGGCGGCGGCGGCCGGTGCCATTGCAGCCTTACTGGTATGCAAAACCCTATGGGGGAAAGCGGATTTGACCATGGTCTTAAATGGCGCGTTGGCTGGCTTGGTGGCAATTACCGCCGATCCGCTGTCACCCTCACCAGTGGCGGCACTGATCATTGGTGTGGTATCTGGGGCCATCGTCGTGTTCAGTATTATCGGTCTCGACAAGATAAAAATTGACGATCCTGTCGGTGCGATTTCCGTCCACGGTGTGTGTGGTTTCTTTGGCCTCATGGTTGTGCCTTTAAGTAACACAGCAGCGACCTTTGGTGCCCAGCTTCTGGGAGCGGCCGTTATTTTTGCCTGGGTATTCGGTGCAAGCTGCGTGGTTTGGTGGATATTGAAGAAAACCATGGGTATTCGCGTGACCGAAGAAGAAGAGATGTCGGGTATGGACTTACACGATTGCGGTATTGATGCGTATCCCGAATTTGTCAGCGTAAAATAGCCACGCGTATAAGACATCGTTAAACTCTGAAACGAAACCTTACATTTTTACAGTAGGGTTTCGTTTTTTTTTGATCCTATCGATATTGAGCATTCAGTCATTCTCTGTATACTAACGAAAGTGAGATTCGTTATCATTTATCATCATATTTAAGGACTGTTACGATGAAAAAACTGCTGATTGCCTCGGCTGTGACGGCTAGCCTGCTAGGAACAAGTACTGCGTTCGCGGCTGAAGAAGTGAATGTCTACTCGTATCGCCAACCGTTTTTGATTGAACCCATGTTTGATGCGTTTACTGAAGAGACTGGCATCAAGGTAAACGTTAAGTTTGCTAAAAAAGGCATGGCAGAAAAGGTCAAGCAGGAAGGCGAATATAGCCCAGCAGATGTCCTTCTTACGGTTGATATTTCACGCCTTAAAGAGCTGTTAAACCAAGATGTGGTGCAAGCGGTTCAAAGCGATGTGATTGATAGCAATGTGCCTGAACAGTTTCGTGATAGTGAAGATAAGTGGGTAGCGCTGACAACGCGTGCACGTGCGGTATACTCTTCTCGGGAGCGAGTTGGCGAGTTAGGTGACGATTTTGACTATCTTGACTTGGCAAAACCCGAATGGAAAGGCAAGATTTGTACCCGTTCAGGCAAACACCCTTATAATGTCTCTCTTGTGTCCGCTATCATTGAAAACCATGGTGAAGCGAAAGCCAAAGAATGGCTAGAAGGGGTTAAAGACAACCTCGCGCGTAAACCACAAGGTAACGATCGCGCGCAAGTAAAAGCGATTAAAGAAGGGCTCTGTGATGTGTCGCTAGGGAATAGCTATTACCTAGGTAAGATGCTAAACGATGAAGAGCAAACAGCGTGGGCGGAAGCGGTTTATCTAAATTATCCGGGCCAGAATACTCATGGGACACATGTCAATGTGAGTGGTATGGCGATGGCGAAGTACGCACCGAACCAAGAAAACGCGCTTAAACTTATGGAATTTTTAACGTCAGACAAAGCGCAGCACATGTATGCTGAGGTTAACTTCGAAGAGCCGGTGAAAGCGGGTGTCGAGAAGTCTGAGCTAGTGGCATCTTGGGGGGATTATAAGCACGACCCAATGCCGTTAGAGGCGATTGCTGATAACTATGCCCAATCAGTGAAGCTGTTGGATGAAGTTCAGTTCGACCTGTAAACCATCGCATAGGGGCGACCACCGCCCCTGTTGTCTTTCTCTGACGCCTTAATGTAGTAGGCCATGCGAGATAGATTACCCATTATAAAAACCAGCAGCTGGGGCCTAGCCCTGTTGCTGGTTTTGCCGATCTTAGCGATCTTTTACACCGCGGTTGGTGATACAGGTGATATTTTTCCTCACCTGTTCCAGACCGTGCTCCCTACCTATACCCTAAATACCAGTCTGTTAGTGGTTGGTGTGGTCGCGATTGCGATGATACTGGGTGTCCCGACAGCGTGGATGCTGGCGATGTATCAGGTACCTGGCAGCCGACAATTGCAATGGGCGATGGTCCTACCGCTGGCGATGCCCGGGTATATTATCGGTTATATCTATACGGACTGGTTTGATTATGCTGGGCCGTTGCAGCGCGCTTTACGGTATGCCTTTGAATGGCAAAGCGTGACCGATTATTGGTTCCCCGATATGCGCACGCTAACGGGGGCTTGCTTTGTCTTAGCGCTGGTGCTGTACCCTTATATTTACTTATTAACACGCGCTGCTTTTATGGAGCAAAGTGTGACCTTGACCCATTCTGCCCGCCTGTTGGGTTGCTCGCCACTTCAGAGTTTTCGCCGAATTTCTTTGCCGCTAGCCCGGCCCGCTATTGCCGTTGGCGCGTCGCTGGTGGCGATGGAGGCGTTGGGCGACTTTGGTACGGTCAATTATTTTGCCGTTAGCACACTGACCACGGCGGTCTATGATACTTGGTTGAGTTATTCAAGCTTAACGGCAGCAGCTAAAATATCCGCGATAATGCTGGTGGCGATTTTTCTTTTAATCAGTGCCGAGCGTTATGGACGACGTAAACAAGCCCAATTTAGTCCAAGCTCAAGCAGTGACGCAATCGAGAAAACGCCTTTGCGAGGCTGGCGTAAAGTAGGCGTAGTAGTCTGGTGCTGGAGCCTATTATCATTGGCTTTTATCTTACCGCTTTTACAGTTGGTGATGTACGCATGGCACTACTATGAAAAAAATGCCATCAGTGATTTCGCCGCGTTTAGCTATAACAGCTTTTATACCTCGACGTTGGCAGCTGTTATTGCGGTGGCTATTGCGTGGACGGTGAATGTCTATCGTCGCTTACGTGGTGATGGTATTAGTGTTGCGCCAATGCGTCTGGCATCTATGGGCTATGCGGTACCCGGCACCGTGCTCGCTATCGGGGTAATGCTGGTGCTTACGCGCGGTGATCATGTCATTAATGATGTTGCCACCGCCTATGGATGGGGCCGGCCAGGGCTGGTACTGTCAGGGACCATGGTCGCTTTGCTGGCAGCATTTGTAGTGCGCTTTAGTGCCGTTGCCATTGGTAGTATCGAATCAAGCATGGCCAAAATCCCCCCTTCGCTCGATATGGCGGCGCGAACCATGGGCTGCACAACCACAGGGGTCATTCGCCGCGTGCACCTGCCTTTAATTCGTCGTGGTACGCTTATTGCGATGTTGCTGGTGTTTATTGAGTCGATGAAAGAGCTTAATGCGGCTATTTTACTGCGTCCATTTAACTTTGAAACACTGGCCACCTATGTGTACAACTTTACCTCTGATGAACACTTAGAGTACGCCGCATTACCGGCAATTTTACTGGTAGTGGTTGGCTTAATTCCGCTTATCTTGATTAACCGGTCATTGGAGCAGAAATATCAATGAAGTGCGCCTTGTCGATTAAAAACCTGACCTGCAGCTATAACGGCACGCCTGTCTTAAAAGATTTATCGCTGCAAGTGGCACCTGGAGAGATTGTTTGCCTACTCGGTGCCAGTGGCTGCGGAAAAACCACCTTGTTAAAAGCAATGGCAGGTTTAATGCCGCTATCGGCAGGGACGCTATCGATTGGCTGTAAAGTCATGGATAATGAGCATCACTCTGTGCCACCTGAGCAGCGTAATATCGGTATGATCTTTCAAGATTATGCGCTTTTTCCGCACCTAACCGTTGCAGAGAATATCGGGTTTGGACTTTCACAGTTGGCCGCTCAAGCGCGAGCGGGCAAAGTGGCTGACATGCTTAAATTGGTCCATTTAACTGACCTTGGGGATCGTTATCCGCATCAATTATCCGGTGGTCAACAGCAACGGGTAGCGATTGCCCGTGCGCTTGCCTATGAACCCGATCTATTATTACTGGACGAGCCTTTTTCTAACATTGACACCCAGGTACGCCACGACTTGATTGAAGAGATCCGGCGTATTTTTAAATCACAGGGTGTGACAGCGATTTTGGTGACTCACAGTCGCGAAGAAGCCTTTGCCTTTGCCGATAAATTGGCCGTAATGAATCAAGGCCTTATAGAACAGTTCGGTGATACCACAGAGGTCTATTATCAGCCTGCAAGCCGCTTTGTGGCAGATTTTCTTGGTCAAGGGTCTTATGTTCCTGTAACCGTGTCTGAGCAAGAGCAAATGCAGACGCCACTTGGCCCTTGGCCGCGTCCTGTACATTGTCATCCCGGCCCGCATTGGTGGTTACTCCGGCCACAATTTTTAAGTATTCGGGCAGACGATCAGGGCGAGGGACAGGTCTTGTCACAGCAGTTTATGGGAGATAGCAGCCGCTACACCATTGATATTCATGGGCAGAAGTTGTCGGTTCACGCTCGAGAGCCGCTGTCGGTCGGAGAAAAAGTGCGTTTAAATATTCGTTCTCATGAGCCCGTCTTGTTCAATGATGGGCCGAGCTTTATCGATCCCTAACGCGCATGGATGACGCATTAAAAAGCCAACGTGACGTTGGCTTTCTATCGTGCCATGACGTTTAGCCATGCTGGCATAATACATCAATGTAATGCTGGGCCATGGCATTAAGCGCCGCTTTATCGGGTTGTTGGTGGGCTTGTAAAAATAGCACATAGCAGACCCCTGCTAGCATGCTGGCGAGCTCTCTGGGTTGATGACGATCTGTCATTTCGCCTTTTTCGATGCCACGTTTAAATACGTTCTCGAACTGATCAACCGCATCTCGACTGCCTTTGACAAAACGTGGCCAAATATCCTCGCGAATCGACGTACTCCACTCAAACCAGACTTTCATCCACGCTTTATCGGCGAGTGCGGTATCAATTATCTGTGATGTGATACAGTTTAATGCGCCGCGCATCGATTGATCTTGCTCGGTACACTCATTAATCAACGCAATAAAGTGCTTTTCGGTTTGTGCAAGGATTTCTTCCACAAGATCTTCGCGCGTAGGAAAGTAGTTAAAGACGGTCGCGACGGAAACGTCCGCCATGTCTGCGATATCCGCGTGCCCAGCGCGGCCAATACCGCGTTTCGCAAAGACATCTAAACCACAAGTTAATAACTGCTCTTTACGTCTTTCCGGCGACAGTCGCGTCCTTGTTCTTTCATTTGATTGAGCCATCCTAAAACCTGCCAACTTATTTTTGGTTTGTACAAATTAATTATTGTTTGTGCTAACAATTTTCTTATTAGCGATATTGAGTTTATACCAGCTATTTATCGTCTGACAACGGGCGTAAAGCTGATCTAGGCCGTAAAACGGTAATTTTGTCTGCAAAAAAAGTCATTCATTATTAAAAAGACAGGCATGGATTATTTTTTCTTATCAATCAGCGTGATAGTTAACTAGTGTGCGGATGCAAATGGCTGACAACCGGCGTGACTGGGATCCGCAATCGATTTAGTGCTAGACTATGCCACCTTTGTTAGTGACCCCCGCGATCGTGGGGACAAACCATCGGGGCAGATATGAAACACACCGTTGAAGTGATGATTTCAGAACAGGACGTACAGGCGCGAGTAAAAGCCCTGGGCGCCGAGATCAATGAGCATTATAAAGACTCAAACGACCTTGTTTTGGTCGGGTTGCTGCGCGGCTCGTTCGTCTTTATGGCTGATTTATGTCGCGCGATTGACTTGCCACATTCGGTCGACTTTATGACCGCATCAAGCTATGGCAATAGCATGGAAAGCACGCGTGACGTGCGCATTCTTAAAGATTTGGATGACGACATCAAAGGAAAAGACATTCTTTTGGTTGAAGATATCATTGATACTGGCAACACGCTCAGTAAAGTCTGCGAAATCTTATCGCTGCGTGAGCCAAACTCGGTACGTATTTGTACCCTGCTCGATAAACCCGAGCGCCGCGAAGTGAATGTGACAGTCGATTGGCTTGGCTTTACCATCCCGGATGAATTTGTTGTCGGGGTTGGGATTGATTACGCTCAGAAATATCGCCATTTGCCGTATATCGGTAAAGTGATCCCATTGGATTAATCTCCGCAGCGACGCGTAACGCCTGTCATCACAGAGTGGCCGGTGGTTATTACGATAAATGAAAAAACCGAGCGCTTGCTCGGTTTTTTGTAGGCACTTTTTGTAGCGACTTTTGTAGGAAACATAGCGGGTTCGGTGGGTTAGCACGTCCCCTCATGCTCTGGCGCACGCTGATAATGCGAAGCTGATAGCCCCAGTATTTCTTGTAGGCAAGATGCGACGGCGACCGATGACCAAGTTCCAGTGAGCCCCCCCACAAACAGCGTTAGGGCAAAGCCATATAGCGCATCGCCACCCAGTATCAACAAGCATCCGATGGTAAACAGCGTCGTCCCGGCAGTGATCAAGGTACGCGAGAAGGTCTCGCAGACCGCAATATTGGTGCTGATATAAACACATTGGTTCGGTTTGGCTCTTAGGACATCGCGCAGCCGGTCGCCGATCACAATCGAGTCATTGAGCGAGTAACCGATTACAGCTAGCAACCCGGCAATCACATTGAGATCCATGGGCACGGCGAGAATGGCGAGTAGCCCCAAGGTGAGGGTGACATCGTGTACAAGCGCGCCTATGGCTGCTAGGGCGAGTCGCCACTCAAAGCGAATCGCCAGATAAAGCACGATCGCCAACGAGGCAACTAGCAGGGCTAAGCCACCTTGCTCAAACAGGACCTGACCGACCTGAGGGCCGACCACGTCCGCTTGAATCAAACTCACTGGCATCGATAACGCAGTACTGATTTGTACCATCACCTGCTGAGGATCTTGCCATTGAGAGGTGTGGGGCAACACTAACTGCCACTGTCCCTGCGTGGTACTTGCCTTGAGCGTGGCCAGATCGCCAAACTGACTGTGCAGGGCTGGGATCAGCGTATCACTGCCAGCCAAGCTTGGTAGCGCGAAGTCAATCACGATACCGCCGGTAAAGTCGATGCCTAGGTTCAGGCCATAATAAGTAATCGCCCAGATGCTCATGGTCATTAGCAGCGCGGAGAGAGCGAAGCTGGTATAGCGGGCTTGGGTTAAGTTCATGGTATTCATTCCTTAAATGGTCACCGCGCGGCGGCGATCACGCCCCCAAATCGGATTGATGATGGCTCGGGTGCCAATAATGCCGGTTATCATGCTGGCGCACAGCCCCAGAATCAGAGTGGTGGCAAACCCTTGTAAGGGGCCAGAGCCGACGGCGTACAAACAGGCCGCAGAAATCAAGGTGGTGATATTGGCGTCAAAAATTGTGCTAAACGCCGCGCGATAGCCGGTATCAATGGCATTGGCTAGGCTTGCGCCCGCTCGCAAGCGATCGCGAATACGCTCAAAGATAAGCACATTGGTATCGACCGCCATGCCTACCGTGAGTACAAGGCCCGCGATGCCTGGCAACGTCAGCACAGCACCGGGCAGTAGCGCGAGAAGACCGACTTGCATCATGAGGTTGGCAGTAAGCGACACAATCGCCACCCAGCCAAAACGGCGATACCAAAGCACCATAAAGATAGCCATGCCGATCATGCCGACAGCCAGTGCGGAAAAGCCTGCTTTAATATTCTCAGCACCTAAGGTGGGACCAATCGCGCGCTCTTCGACGATTTTAATGGGGGCGGTTAATGCGCCGGCACGCAATAGCATCGAGAGGTTACGCGCTTCTTCTGGGCTCGATAGCCCCGTGATCCGAAAGCGATCACTGAGCGCACTTTGGATGGTCGCTACGTTGATCACGCGCTCGTGAGCCACCAGATCGCCCTGCGCATTGGTTTGGTACTCGCGATAAACGGTCGCCATTGGATCGCCCAAGTGCCGACGAGTAAACGCAAGCATGGTCTCGCCACCTTGTTTATCCAGGCGAATGTCGACTTGAGGACGCCGCATCTCATCGACACTGGTGCGCGCATCAATAATATGTTCACCGCCTAAAATGGCGTGGCGCGCGAGCGGGACGGCATTGTGCTGCGCATCGTATAGTGGTTTAGGGCTGGTAGGATCGAGGGCATAGAATGCGAGTGAGGCGGTGGCACCAATCACGCTTTTGGCTTGTTTAGGATCATGCACGCCAGGTAGTTCGATACGAATATAGTCTTTGCCTTGACGCTGCACACTGGCTTCGGCCACGCCTAACGCGTCGATACGCTTGCGCAGAATATCGATATTCTGACGTACGGCTTGATGACGCATGGCCTCACGCTCGGTATCTGTCATTTGCCAGCGATGGGTGGCACTGCTAAAGCGCCATTGCGGATAATGCTCAGTAAACCAACCGCTCACTTTGGTACGATCAGCGGCATTTAACATCGGCAATTGCACCGTGGTTTTATCCTGCTGGTTGAGGCTCGCGGTCGGCGGCAAGCGCTGACTGTCTAACCAAAGATTGAGGCTTTGGAGCAAGGCGTCTGCTTGATGGGTCAGTGCTTGGTCGGTGTCGACCCACAGTAATAATTGGACGCCACCGCGCAGATCTAGCCCTAGCTTAACCGGCTCGGCGCCTAGGCGTGATAGCCACGCGGGCGCTGCGGATAAATAATCGAGAGTGATCTCCGCATCGGCACCTAGGGCGCCTTTTAATTGCTGTTGTACGTTCTGTTGCTGGCTAATATCGGGCGTGATTAAGGTGACATTCCCTTGCGAGTCATAACGTACCTCACTGACGGCCTCTGGATGGGCGTTTAGCCAGCCTTGCAGCGCGTGGTGAGAGTGATGAGACACGCTCACTACAGGATGATCGCCAAAAAAGCTCGGTAATGCCTGCATGGTGAGTACGATTAGCATCAGCACCAATACAGCATAGTGCCACAACGCATACCGATTAACGGGAGTTGCTTTATTCATTTTTTCTCCTTGGCTGTGCATCGTGCACAGCAAACCTCACATCGAGTGTGAACTCGATGTCGCTACTGGGGGATTAAGGCGCACAGGCCTTCAGGAAAGCGAACGATTAACGCGAATGAATAAAGCGATATTGCAGATTGTGTTCTCGCCAGCCTCCGAGGCGGGGGAACGAAAATGCAAGATATTGGCGGGAGAGATACACCCCAAGCACGCACAAAAAGGCGATGAGGTGCCAAGCAAGGCTAACGTGCGTGGGAGGAAAAAGGGTGGCTAAATGTGGCGGTTGGGGATCGTCATCCAATAAAGGGGCTGGCAGTGCAACGCTGGCTCTTGCGGTCGACAGTAGGGCCGGTGTGTGTTGTAGCGTATGAATTTGCTGATTTGGCTGCCACGGTGAAACATGAGATTTCGCCACGGCATTAGCGATCACCGCAAACAGCATCAGGCTCGCCATCAGCCACAAGAGTAGCGGAGAGCGATGCGTAGCGTGGGATGAAGGTGTGATCGGAGTCATGGTCGTGTTGTACGACGATTCATCACCGCGCACAAGCATTATAGCGTCAGCATTGTGTCAATTTTCATAGAGAGGATGTGTGGCCGCGCCGGGGACCAAATGGCTCATCGCCGCTTGATAGTGTATCTCTAACGATTCACGGCTGTTCGCTGTCATACCGAGATCGCGTAAGATCCCGTCAGTAGTGTCGTAAAACCAGCCATGGATATTGACATCTTGGCCTCGTTCCCAGGCGGCGCGTAAAATGGTGGAGTTGCCTAAATGATAAACCTGCTCAGCGACATTGATTTCACATAAACGATTACCACGCGCTTGGGGCGGCAATTGGCTCAGATAGCTTTTATGCTTAAGGTAAAGGTCGCGAATATGTAATAGCCAATTATTGATAAGACCCAGCTCGGGATTTTCAATCGCGGCATGCACCCCGCCACATCCGTAATGACCACAGACAATAATATGCTTGATTTGCAGCACATCAACGGCATATTGCACTACCGACAAGCAGTTTAAATCCGTGTGGATCACTTGGTTGGCGACATTGCGATGCACAAACAGCTCGCCAGAGTCTAATCCTGTTAGTCGCTCAGCAGGCACACGGCTATCGGCACAACCAATCCACAAATATTCCGGATGCTGCTCTTTCGCTAGGTCGGCAAAAAACTGGGGATCCGTATCACGAATGTCTTTTGACCAGGCTTTATTGTTGGCAAATAACGCTTTTATCTGGGCCATGCTCACTCAGTCTGTTGGCAAAGTTATCAATCGTCACTATACCGCACTCTTGAGGTGTGAAATATACTGAGATCAATATTCACATTTTTTTACATCGGTCGCGTCCAGCGGATCACGCTGTGATGCTTTCAACCACTGCTCGGATAGGTTAATACGAGAAAATTCGTATACTGTTCGCTCTATCATAATCTTAACGGCAGTCGAGGTAGTGCGTGTTTGATAAAGGACGATTTGCGCAGTTGTCATTAAAGGGGGATTTATTCGGCGGGGTGACCACCGCGATTATCTCATTACCACTGGCGCTCGCCTTTGGTGTTGCCTCCGGTGCTGGCGCTGAGGCCGGGTTATGGGGAGCGATTTTGGTGGGGCTGTTCGCGTCGCTATTTGGTGGCTCTTCGACGCTGATATCAGAGCCCACGGGGCCGATGACAGTCATTATGACCGCGGTACTCACCGCCATGATGTCGCGTTACCCCGAAGGTGGCCTTGCCATGGGCTTTACTGTGGTGATGATGGCGGGCGCGTTTCAAGTGCTGATTGGCAGTTTGCGGCTGGGCAAATACGTAACCTTGATGCCGTATAGCGTGGTGTCCGGTTTTATGTCGGGGATTGGCGTGATCTTGATTTTGCTCCAACTCGCGCCATTATTAGGGCAAGCGGCACCGTCCGGCGGCGTCTTAGGCACCCTGACAGCGATACCGGATTTAGTGATCAATGCCGATATTAAAGAAGTTTTTCTTGGTGCGCTCACCTTGGGTATTTTGTTTTACTTTCCGGCCAAATATCGTCGTTTTATCCCAGCTCAGCTTGTCGCCTTAGTCAGTATTACCTTGGTGTCGATACTGCTTTTTGATGCCGAGAGCATCCGCCGTATTGGTGAGATCCCGACCGGTTTACCCTCGCTAGTAGTGCCTCATATCACCGCAGAGCATTTTACCACCATGGTCATTGATGCTTTGGTGCTGGGGACGTTAGGATGCATAGACACCTTACTGACCGCAGTGATTGCCGACTCGCTGACTCGCCAAGAACATAATTCCGACCGTGAATTGCGCGGCCAGGGCGTCGCCAATATGATTGCAGGCCTGTTTGGCGCACTGCCGGGGGCCGGTGCTACCATGGGCACTGTGGTCAATGTGCAAGTCGGGGCGCGTTCACCGTTATCGGGGATATTCCGTGCCGCTATTTTAGCCGCAGTCGTGTTAGTGGCGGGGGCATTAACGGCGCCGATCCCAATGGCTGTGCTAGCCGGTATTGCGCTTTATGTCGGTTTTAATATTCTCGATTGGAGCTTTCTACATCGCGCGCACAAAATCAGCTTGCAGCAAACCGGTATCATGTACGGTGTGATGGCATTGACTGTATTTGTTGATCTGATTGTCGCGGTGGGCCTGGGTGTCTTTATTGCTAACTTACTGGTGATCGAGCGATTAAGTCGCGAGCAGGCAAAACAGGTACGGGCCATCAGTGATGCGGAAGACGATGAAGTGCCGTTAAATGATGAAGAGCGTGCGCTTTTAGATGCCAGTAATGGCCACGTACTCTTTTTCTACTTGTCTGGCCCGATGATTTTCAGTGTCTCAAAGGCCATTGCCCGTCAGCACGCTCATATCAGTGAGTTTCGGGTGATGATCCTCGACTTAAGTGATGTGCCTATGCTGGACATGACGGTAGGGCTGGCATTGGAAAACGCAATCAAAGATGCGCGTGAAGCGAATTGCACGGTATTTTTACTTTGCCCGCATGATGAAACGCGAGAGCAACTTCAGCGCCTGCATATTGGCGATTGGGTGCGTGACGCGCACATCTTCACTTCGCGTAAGCCTGCACTCGAAGCGGCCAATCGATTAGTCGAAGTCATGCCTGCGTAAGCGTATTGACTGCCAAAGCGTATTTATTCTCAACGCGCATTTATTTCCAAAAGGCAAAGTCGCGATAGCATGGATCGTGGTTAATCGCCGCCCTCAGTGCGATTAACCCTTTTTTTGTGGCGGTGTTTCTCAGACCAATACCGGTTACCATAGCAACATTGATGCGTCAGACAGCATGATGCTGATTTTATCTTAACGGGAGCTTATGAAAGCAATTGAAATCAAGGATCTCGTCAAAACGTACGGGTCCAATGTGAAGGCATTGAAAGGCGTATCGCTCTCGGTCGAGGAGGGCGATTTTTATGCGCTACTCGGGCCAAATGGCGCGGGGAAATCCACGACTATTGGCATACTGAGTTCGCTGGTCAATAAAACCCAAGGGCAGGTCAGTATTTTTGGCTATGACTTAGACACCCAAAAGGTGGAGGCGAAAAAGCAAATTGGTCTGGTGCCACAAGAGTTCAACTTTAATCAGTTTGAGAAAGTGCAGCAGATTGTGGTGAACCAAGCTGGCTACTATGGGGTGCCGCGAGCGCAAGCCAAAGCGCGTGCAAAGAAATATCTCTCACAACTGGATTTGTGGGACAAGCGCCATGAGCCCGCGCGTAATTTATCGGGTGGAATGAAACGGCGGTTGATGATAGCCCGTGCCTTGATGCACGAGCCGCGTTTGCTGATCCTGGACGAGCCAACCGCAGGCGTCGATATTGAGCTGCGCCGTTCTATGTGGGACTTTTTAAGCCAGATTAATCGTCAAGGGATCACCATTATTCTCACCACCCATTATCTGGAAGAAGCCGAAACCCTGTGCCGTAATATTGGCATTATCAATCGGGGGCAGCTGGTCGAAGATACCTCGATGAAGGCGTTGTTATCGAAGTTAGATGCTGAGACCTTTATTCTCGACCTCCAACCAGGGCATCAGCTCAATGCGCTTGAGGGCGTGAACTGGCAGACCACTGACACCAATACCTTGGAGGTGGAAGTCAGCAAGTCAATGGGATTAACCCCGGTCTTTGAGCAGTTGTCACAACAGGGAGTGCAAGTATTATCCATGCGTAATAAGGCCAACCGTTTAGAAGAGTTGTTTGTCACCTTAATTCAGAAAAATGGGGAGGAGCACGCATGAATGCCTTGTATTGGATTGCATTTCGTACCCTCATTCACAAAGAAGTGGCGCGTTTTACTCGGATCTGGGTGCAAACCTTGGTCCCGCCCGCGATTACCATGAGCTTGTACTTTGTCATTTTCGGTAATTTGATTGGGTCGCGTATCGGCCAGATGGAAGGCTTCAGTTACATGGAGTATATCGTTCCTGGCTTAATCATGATGTCAGTGATCACTAACTCCTACTCCAATGTGGCGTCTTCTTTTTTTAGTGCCAAGTTTCAGCATAATATCGAGGAGCTGTTAGTCGCGCCTATCCCTAACTATGTGATTATTGCCGGTTATATTGGCGGAGGCATGTGCCGTGGCTTAGCGGTGGGGGCTTTAGTGACGATGACGTCCTTGTTCTTCGTGGATTTGCAAATCGCGCATCCATTTATCGTGGTCACCACGGTGACGCTGACCTCTGCCGTGTTTGCGTTAGGAGGCCTGATTAACGCCATCTTTGCTAAAACGTTTGACGATATCAGCCTGATCCCGACCTTTATACTGACCCCGCTAACGTATCTCGGTGGCGTGTTTTATTCGCTGTCGCTGTTGCCTGAGTTTTGGCAAGGGGTGTCTAAGCTGAACCCTATCGTGTATATGGTTAACGCGTTTCGCTATGGCTTTTTAGGGGTATCCGATGTGGGGATCATGACATCATTTGGGGTGCTGTTACTGTTTATTATCGGCTTATACGCGCTGGCTTGGCGCTTGATTTCTAGAGGCACCGGCTTGCGTAGCTAAATACCACACCGCCCCAGTCAGTATGGCTGGGGCGTTTTTTTGCTCGCTGTTTGGTATACAAACGCGTATCGAGTGGACAAGGTGTCAATTAAATAAACCTTTAAGCCAACCGACGGGATCCGGCTGGCGACATCGCTTGGCAAACTGGCCATTTATGTCCCATACGGGGAGCGACGTCTCACCGCGACAATTTAGCGCGTATTGGCTACCTTGTTGGCTGACCGCCACGGTGGTGATGTCGGCAGGCCAAGGGAGTGCCAAGGGTGTCGCGCCTCGACGATTTAAATAATCATCATAAACACGTAAAGCACCAGAGGCCCCGGTGAGCCCTGTCGATTGATTATCATCGCGGCCCAACCACACCGTGGTAACTTCTTTGTCGTCGATACCGACGAACCAGCTATCACGGTTATCATCTGTTGTCCCCGTTTTGCCTGCGAGTGCTGCATGGCGATGACGTTGCTGCAAGAAACGCCCTGTTCCCTGTTTCACCACTTGCTTCATCGCATACAAGGTCAGCCAACCAGCTTGCTCAGGCACAACACGTTCCGCTTTGGGCCAGTTTTGATACAAACCTTGACCTTCTTTGGTAGTAACGGCCCTCAGAGCCGTTAATGGGGCCCTTTGCCCTGCATTGCCCAGTGTTTGGTAGACTTGAGTGACCTCAAATGGACTCATGCTAAATGCCCCCAGAAGCAGAGAGGGAACGCGTGGAATGGTGTCAGTTTTTGCCCCCAATTGACCAAAGGTGTTAACCACACTTTCTAACCCCAGTTGCATGCCGAGGTTGACCGTTGGCACGTTATAGGATTTTGCCAAGGCGGTCAGTAACGACACGGTGCCGCGGTATTGGCGATCATAGTTGCGAGGTTGCCAACTGCTCCCTTGACTGCCTTCTAAACGAATGGGCTTATCGTCAATATTACTGGTGAGCTGAAAGCGTTCAGGCTGATTTAATGCCGTCAAATAAACCGCAGGTTTGGCGAGTGAACCGATAGCGCGTTTCGCATTTAAGGCACGGTTAAAGCCTGCAAAGCCCGGGCGAGCGCCACCCACCATGGCACGGACCTCGCCACTTCGTCTGTCTGCGATCACGGCGGCGGCTTCTAGTTGATTTCCTGCGCGATGTTTAAGCGCCTTCACCTTTTCGGTCACCGCCCGCTCAATCGCTTGCTGTGACACAGGATCAAGGGTGGTGAAAATACGTAACCCAGCGCCAGCGGCATATTTATCACCGACTTTATGACGGATTTCTTCTTTGAGTTGATCAAAGTAAGCCGGTTGAGGACGCGATAGGGTAGGCGTTTTTTGAATATCAAGCGGACGGCTGGCTGCCGCTTGGTAATCGGCGCTTGACAGTCGATTTTGCTCTAGCATCAGTCGTAGCACCAGATCGCGACGACTTTTCGCGCGTTCAGGGTGGCGGAACGGGTTGTAGTAGGAAGGCCCTTTTACCATCCCCACGAGCAGCGCCAGTTGGTCAACCCGTAACTCGCTAATCGGACGTCCAAAATAGAGTCGCGCGCCTAACGGAAAACCATGTACGGGTTCGCCGCGATTTTGTCCCAGATAGACTTCGTTAAAGTAGGCTTCTAACAGTTTATCCTTGCTGTAGCGAAAATCGAGGATCAATGCCATGTAGGCTTCTTGCGCTTTTCGCCACAAGGTGCGATCGCGGGTGAGAAAGAGGTTTTTAGCCAGCTGTTGCGTTAAGGTAGAGCCGCCTTGTACGGTACGACCGGCGCGAATGTTAGCCACGAGTGCGCGTAAGATCCCCGTGGGTGAAACGCCTTCATGGTGATAAAAATCTCGATCTTCTGTGGTGAGTAACGCCTCGACTAAAAACTCTGGGAAACGCTCTCGGGGTAAAAATAGGCGTTGCTCATTGATGCCAGACTCCATCATGCCCAGTAATTTCGGCTCGATGCGTAAAAGCCCTAGCGATTGGTTGGCGTTAACGTCAGTAATCTGGTTGACTTGATTATCGCCAAAGCTCAGCATCGCATGTCGTGCGGGCGCCGGGCCATCTTCAAAATCAAACGGACGACGAATGATTTCAAGCCGTGTTTGTGAGGCCGAATACTCACCAGGGCGCTTCGGCGTGCGTACTTTTTGGTAATTCAGCGCATCCAATTGCTGACGTAGTTGAAGGAGTGATACATCGCTACCTGGTGAGAGGTTAATCACTCGGCCATATACCACGCCCGGAAGCTGCCAAATTTGGCCGCTACTAAAACGGTCTTGTATCTTACCATCCAGATAAATACCGAGCATGACAACGGCAGCGATCCCCACCAGGCTGCACTTCAATCCGAAGCTTAACAAGCGTTTGCTCCAGCTCGGTTTGGCGGCGGCTTTGTTTGGCTGACGCTTCGGTGATGAACGTTTTTTATTGCTCGCGTGTGAACGTGTTTTTTTATCGGCCATACAATCGATTAACTCTGGTTAAAATGGCGTTTGGTTTGACGCGTTGGCGCATGGTTAGCCGGATCATCCGGCCAAAGGTGCTTAGGGTAGCGCCCTTTCATTTCCTTTTGCACCTCTTTATAACTCCCTTGCCAAAAGCCGGCGAGATCTTGGGTAATTTGTAATGGACGTCCGGCGGGTGAGAGCAGCTCAACTTGCACGGCAACGTGGCCGTTGGCGAGCATTGGAGTTTGTGCCTGTCCATACATTTCTTGCATTTTCACGGCCAGTACCGGTGCACTGTCCGGGGTATAACGCAGTGGATAACGCGACCCGGTTGGCACTGTTATATGTGTGGGCAGTGCCGCATTTAATTGCTTGGTCACCGCAAAGCCGAACCAGGCTTCCAACACGGGTTTGAGATCCAATTGCTGGAGCGCTTGCCAGCGTGACATGTCATGAATAAAAGGGGCCAGCCAGGTATCGAGCGAAGCGAGTAAGTCTGCATCGCTGAGTGACGGCAGCGCAATATCCAATCCCCATGCTTGGGCGCAGCGTGCACGCGTCAGCAAGGACTGGCTGGGGCTTTGCCAATTCAATGCATCAATGCCTTTTTGGCGAACGGCATCCAATAGCCCTTGTGTTTGCTGCTCGGCACTCAGCGTGTCGAGCGGTTCGCAAGCGAGGACTAATTCGCCCAAACATTGCTGCTTTTCTGCTTTCAGCGTGCCACGTTTATCATCCCATGCGACCACATCGCGATGGCTAAATAAATCGGGACGCGCATCTTGAAGCGCAGTCAGTGAGAGAGCAATCGCACTATAGGCCCGACTGTCCCCCTGATCACCGGCCATTACATCACAGATGACGATGGCGTCGGCGCGGCTGAGTGGGTCTTGGCTGTCCAAGATGACGCCGTGGCCATTGGCCATCATAAAGCGGCCCGATTTTCCGCGTGCCAGTGCGATTCTATCTGGCCAAATGTTAGCGGCCAGTAGCGGCAGCAGGGTATCATCGAACTGAGGTTGCAAGGCAATGCCAACACTACGGGCTAGTGACTGTGCGCGGTGCTGATAGTCTTTGTAGGACATCGCTACGCGCAATTGGTCGATAAGTGCCAGTGAGGCTCCCGAGGTCATGGGTTTTTCGGCCCACGCCGCCAGCCAGCACGCGGTGGATAGCGTCGAGGTATCGGCTTTTTCAACGCGTGCCAACATGGCGGCAGTACGAGGGCTGGCTGCCAAGTGGCTTGCGCGTTGCCCCAAGGTGGTTAATCCGTGGCGTGCATCAATCAGCCCTAATTGTGTCAGTCTTAGACAGGCGGCTTGCCAATGTTTGGTGGGCGGCACGTCAAGCCAATGTAAATCTTTGACGTCGCAGCCCCACTGGATCACATTGAGGGCAAGATCGGTTAAATCTTCACGCAAAATAGGTGCAGTCGGTACAACTGGTAAGCGCTGAAATTGCTCTTCACTATAAAGCCGTAAGCAGTGTCCATGTGCGAGGCGACCTGCGCGGCCCGCTCGTTGGATCGCAGCACTGCGCGTGACTTGTCTTGTCACCAGCTTATCAAGGCCCGTTTGCGCTTGATGCATGATCATGCGCTCAAGCCCCGCATCAATCACCAGCTGGATCCCTTCAATGGTTAAGCTGGTCTCAGCAATGTTGGTGGTGAGTACTAACTTGCGCATGCCAGCCGGTGCGGGATAAATAGCCGCTTGCTGGGCTGAAATATCAAGGCTGCCGTGGAGTAAGTGGAGATCCATGTCATTAGCAAGGCGCCCTTTAATGGCCTCATGAACCTGTCGAATTGCGCCCATACCGGGAAGAAAAAGCAGTGCCGAGCCGCTGTGCTGAGCCATAAAATCCAAGCTCGCACTGGCAACAGCACTTGCCCACGGTGTGTGCCGTGAAAGCGGCTGATACTGATAATGAATCGGGAAACTGCGCCCCTCAGTGGCGAGTGTGAGTGCGTTGGGCAAATACTGACATAAGGCTTGATTATCTAGGGTGGCGGACATGACGACCAAGCGCAGATCGTCACGTAACCCTGCTTGGCAATCTAAGCTTAATGCGAGGGCAAGATCAGCATGTAGACTGCGTTCGTGAAACTCGTCGAATAAAATCAGGCTCACACCGTCGAGCATGGGATCAGTTTGCAGTAAGCGGGTCATCACCCCCTCGGTCACGACTTCTAATCGTGTGTTAGCACTGACTTTTGTCTCGCCACGCATTCTTAACCCGACCGTTTGGCCGATAGGCTCATTCAAATGATGGGCGAGGAAGCGGGCAATATTGCGCGCCGCAAGCCGACGCGGCTCCAGCAACACGATTTTTCCCTCTCGCGTTGTCTGCTCAAGCAGCGCGAGTGGCAAGCGTGTTGACTTCCCGGCCCCCGGTGGCGCGGAGACGATGATCTGTGGATGCGTTGATAGCCCGGCGATAAGGTCAGGAATCACGGTATCAATCGGAAGCTGAGACAAGAATTTGCCCTTTGTGTCAGAATCAAAGCCGCTATTTTAACGGACTGAGTGTAAAAGGAGAGCCCATGCGACTATTTTTCGCATTAGGTTTGGACGAGAAAACCAATCAAGCCGCTCGGGAGCAACTTGTTCGCTACAACCATCATCTTTGTGGTGAGGGGCGCGCGGTGCCCGAACAGAACTTACATCTCACCTTGGCGTTTTTGGGTGAGGTCCCTGATACTAAGCTCCCTGCGCTCCAAACCGCGGCAAGTAACCTGGCTCTGCCTGCGTTTTCTCTCACTACCTCAGATGTTGAAGTATGGGAGCAGCCGAAAATTGCGTGTGTGACGTTCAACCAACCCCCGCCGGAATTGTTTGATCTAGCCCATCACTTACAAACCTTGCCTGTTTGGCACGCTAAAGCGGACAGTCATGCGTTTACTCCGCATATTACCTTGCGTCGTGGCGTTAAGCATCAACAAGCCTTACACCTGCCACCTTTGCCAACACAGATATTTGCCTGTCAACGCTTTGGCTTATATGCTTCGTCTTCCTCCGCGTCGGATGAATCGATACCGCGAGACAATGAGGGGCGGGCGTTATACCAATGCCTGCATCAATTCAGCCTTTGTTAATCATCAGCAGGAACGGCAGATGCAGTTTTCCCCACCACTAGCGTCGGCAACCTTAGTACGTCGTTATAAACGGTTTTTGACCGATGTGACCTTAGACAATGGCGAGCGCCTGACCATCCATTGTGCCAATACTGGCGCAATGACCGGGTGTGCAACGCCCGGAGATACTGTGTGGTACTCGACGTCAAATAATCCGAAGCGTAAGTATCCACACAGTTGGGAGCTCAATCATACTCAGCAGGGAGATTGGATTTGCGTGAACACCACGCGTGCCAATACCTTGGCCGTTGAAGCGGTGCAAGCTGACCGTATTCCTGAACTAGCCGGTTATGCACAATTACAGACAGAAGTACGCTATGGCAGTGAAAATAGCCGTATTGATTTGCTGTTACGTGACGATGACAAACCCGACTGCTATATAGAAGTAAAGAGTGTCACTTTATTAGAGAGTGATGGTTGGGGCGCATTCCCTGATGCTGTCTCGACGCGAGGACAAAAACACCTCCGTGAGCTGATTGCGATGGTCGAACAAGGACACCGCGCAGTTTTATTGTTTGTTGTTTTGCACTCAGGGATTGAAAAAGTCACAGGTGCCCCCCATATCGACCCGGATTATAACCAGCTGCTCAATCATGCGCTGGCCTCGGGGGTTGAAGTCATTTGCTATCAAGCTCAGGTGTCAGCGAGTGAGCTAAATCTGGTTAATTCCGTACCTTTTGTTGCTCACACAACAAAAGTGTAAGCATGTTCACATTGGGCGTTGCGGGGCGTAAATCAAAGATTGCCACCCTAAAGGCTTTCTGCTATAGATAGCGCCCTCATTTGACAGACACGTGTCATGTCAAGGTTTTTTAGGAGAAGCTGAATGCCAGAAAGCAAAGAAAAGAAATCGCTGGGCATCCTGGCCTTAGCTGGATTAGAGCCATACCAGGAGAAACCTGGAGAGGAATATATGGGCGAGCCACAGCTCGAGCATTTCCGTAAAATCCTCAATGCATGGCGTAATCAGCTCAGGGAAGAAGTCGACCGCACCATGAATCATATGAAAGATGAGGCGGCAAATTTCCCCGATCCTGTCGATCGTGCAGCGCAGGAAGAGGAATTTAACCTAGAGTTACGTAACCGAGATCGTGAGCGTAAGCTGATCAAGAAAATTGATAAGACACTCCAGCGTATCGAAGACGATGATTTTGGCTTTTGCGACTCATGTGGCATCGAGATTGGCGTTCGTCGCTTAGAAGCGCGTCCAACCGCCGAGCTATGTATTGATTGTAAAACACTCGCTGAGCTGAAAGAAAAGCAAATGGCGGGATAATCATCACTGAGGGAGTCGCGCGCAAAAATATCGCGGGCGGCTATCATCCCACAAAATAGTAATCACCCCATAAAACAAAAGGGAGCTTCGGCTCCCTTTTTGTGTTTGTAGACGCTTGTGTTCATGCAAGATCCCCGTACAATTTGCGCTATTCATTATCCGCC
The DNA here is from genome assembly GCF_001996245.1 of Salinivibrio sp. MA607. Lineage (NCBI taxonomy): Bacteria > Pseudomonadati > Pseudomonadota > Gammaproteobacteria > Vibrionales > Vibrionaceae > Salinivibrio > Salinivibrio sp. MA607. The sequence goes on from NZ_MUFJ01000002.1 coordinate 161,476, forward strand.
CATGGCGCTGAGACCCGAGTTCATTCGTTTATCATGACATCGCACGCTGCTTATATCGGTCGTTTTGCGCCGTCGCCATCAGGACCTTTACACTTTGGCTCATTGGTGGCTGCGCTGGGCTCTTATTTAGATGCTCGTGCCCATCATGGCCGATGGCTGGTACGGATTGAAGATATCGATCCGCCACGAGAAAAGCCGGGCGCGGCCAGTGAGATTCTGCGCACGCTTGAGGCGTACGGCCTATATTGGGATGGTGCGGTTCGTTATCAAAGCCAGCATCTAGGTGACTATCAGGCGCAAATTGATGCTTGGCTCGCGTCAGGGCGCGCGTATTATTGCACGTGTACACGGCGTCAAATTAAACAGGCAGGTGGCGTCTATCCAGGTTGGTGCCGAGATAAAAACAAAGCGGCTGAACACGCTGCGGTGAGGCTAAAAAGTCCGGTTGAAGTGTTAGCGTTTAACGATCGACTGCATGGTTCGTTGCCTCTTGATCAGCAATTGGCTAACGAAGACTTTATCATTAAGCGCCGAGATGGGCTCTATGCGTATAATCTTGCCGTCGTGTTAGACGATATTGACCAAGGGGTCACAGACATTGTCCGAGGGGCGGATTTAATTGTTCCAACGGGACGCCATATTGGATTATATCGTCTGTTAGGCGCGCGACTGCCGCACTACCTGCACCTCCCGTTGGCATTAAATGCGGAGGGGCAAAAACTATCGAAACAAAATCGTGCGCCAGCTATTGATAATCAAGCCCCGCTGCCTGCGTTACGTGCAGCGATGCGGTTTCTTGGTTTACACGCAGTCGCAGAGGAAAAGGTGGCAACGCCTACTGAATTACTAAATCTTGCGGTCAATACGTGGTCGTTGACGCACTTACCCAAACAAACGGAAGTGACGACAGCATTCTAAAATGGCCCACCCTGATATATTATATGCCGCTGTTTCATGGCCCGAACAATCAAATATGAGGTGAGCTATCTTTAATCGAGTGACCAGCTTTTGCCGTAAGGTTCTGAATCGTGATGGTAAAACACGAGCAATTGAGGATCTTAAGTTGGAAGTTATCCCCCGCAAAGCACACGGCATTTCGCGCAAAGGTATCAGCGAAAATGCGCTGAAAGTGCTCTATCGCCTGCATAAAGCGGGCTATGAAGCGTACCTCGTTGGCGGAGGGGTGCGCGATCTGCTATTGGATCGCGAACCTAAAGACTTTGATATCGCCACCAATGCCACACCGGATGAGGTGCGAAAGTTATTCCGTAATTGTCGTCTGATTGGCCGCCGTTTTCGCCTTGCCCATATTTTGTTTGGACGAGATGTGATTGAAGTGGCAACTTTTCGAGGTCATCACGGCAAAAGCGAGCCAGACAAAAAAGACAAGCAAACAGCACGTTCTGAAGACGGTATGCTGCTGCGCGATAATGTCTACGGCACCATTGATGAAGATGCGCAGCGCCGCGACTTCACCATTAATGGACTGTATTACAACATTGCTGACTTCTCTATTCGTGATTATGCCGGTGGACTGGACGATCTAAACAATCGCATTGTTCGCCTGATCGGGGACCCAGAAACGCGCTATCGAGAAGATCCGGTACGTATGCTTCGAGCCGTGCGTTTTGCGGTGAAGCTGGACATGACCATTAATGATGCAACCGCGGCACCGATGGTTGAGTTGGCGCCCTTATTACAAGACATTCCCGCGGCACGTATGTTTGAAGAAAGCTTAAAGCTGCTGCAAGCGGGGCAGGGGCTTGCAACCTACCAAATGCTGCGTGAGTACAACTTATTTCAGCAGCTTTTCCCTGCGGTCGCGGCCCACTTTACTGAAGCGCAAACCAGTCAAACTGAACAAATGCTTGAGCAGGTGTTACGTTCAACGGATAAACGCGTTGCTAACGATCAGCGCATCAATCCCGCTTTCTTATTTGCGGCGATGCTTTGGTATCCCTTGGTGACACGTGCTGAAGAAATGGCGTTTGAAAGTGGTTTAAGTTACTACGATGCTTTTATGGTAGCGGCGAGTGATATTGTTGACGAACAAGTAAAAACCGTTGCCATCCCTCGCCGTTTTACCGCGATGGTGCGAGAAGTCTGGCAATTACAAATGCGCATGACCCGTCGTACGGGAGCGCGCGCATTCAAAACGTTGGAAGAGAAAAAATTCCGCGCGGCGTTTGATTTGCTAGAAATGCGCGGTGCGGTAGAAGGTGATGACACGGAAGCATTGTGTGCGTGGTGGCGAGACTTTCAACGCGCCGATCAGGGTGGGCGTCAAAAAATGGTGCGTGCGATCAATAAGGTTAGCAACACGCGCTCTCCTAAATCACGCCGTCGTAAAGGGCCGCCGCGTCGGCGCAAACCGCAGTCGAACTCAGACGCATGAACCGAGTGTATATAGCGATTGGCAGCAACCTAGGTGAGCCGATAAAAAAAGCACAACAGGCGATTGCGGCACTAAAAACACTGCCGCAAAGTTCTTGGGTGGCCGTGTCTTCTCTTTATACCAGTCGGCCAATGGGGCCAGCGGATCAGCCTGATTATGTCAATGCAGTGGCTGCGCTGGACACCTACCTTGACCCTCTGACACTATTGGATGCCACGCAAGCGATTGAGCTTGATTATGGCAGGGAACGCAAAGCAGAACGTTGGGGCCCAAGAACCTTAGATCTCGACATTTTGCTTTATGGTGACCGTGTTATCGAGCATCCACGACTGACGGTGCCACATTACGGCATGAAAGTACGTGAGTTCGTGCTTTATCCACTTGCCGACATCGCCCCTGACTTGTGCTTGCCGGATGGCAGTACGCTCGCCGCGTGCCTGACGCGCGTGGATCGTAACGGTTTAACCCGTATCTGCGATCACGCTTAATCGGTGGGCCCCAGTTTCAGGCTTTGGGAGACACAATGAAAAAAATCACAATTACTGATCTGATCACATGGAAGCAACAAGGACAAAAGTTTGCATCCCTTACCGCCTATGATGCGAGCTTTGCTCAGCTGTTCGAGCAACAGGATGTCCCTGTTTTGCTGGTGGGCGACTCCTTAGGTATGGTGCTACAAGGGAAAAGCGATACCTTATCCGTATCCGTTGCCGATTTGGCCTATCATACGTGTTGCGTGCGTGCAGGCAGCCCGAATAGCTTGTTAATGGCCGATATGCCATTTATGAGCTGTACAACCCCCGAGCAGGCGTGTACGAATGCCGCTGAATTGATGAAAGCGGGCGCCAACATGGTCAAAATTGAGGGCGGTGCCTGGTTAGCACCAACCGTAAAAATGTTGACTGAACGTGCGGTGCCGGTTTGCGCGCACCTGGGCCTGACACCGCAATCGGTGAATATCTTCGGCGGCTTTCGCGTGCAAGGGCGTGACGATGAAAAAGCCGAACAGATGGTGGCCGACGCCGTTGCACTAGAGCAGGCAGGTGCACAAATCATCCTACTTGAGTGCGTACCAGCGTCACTCGCCAAGCGGATTACCGACACCGTCTCGGTACCTGTCATCGGTATTGGAGCCGGCAGTGACACCGATGGTCAGATTTTGGTCATGCACGATATGCTTGGCGTATCGGCTAACTATATGCCCAAATTCTCGAAAAACTATTTGGCAGAAACAGGTGATGCCCGCGAAGCGGTGGCCAAGTACGTGCAAGAAGTGGCGAGCGGCGAATTTCCCGGTCCCGCCCACACGTTTAAATAGAGAGACCGAGTATGCAGATAATTTCTGAGGTTGCGCCACTGCGCGATCACGTCGGCCAGTGGCAAAAAGCGGCCAAGCGTATTGCGTTTGTGCCCACCATGGGAAACTTACATCAAGGCCACTTAACCTTAGTCCGTAAAGCCCGAGAGCAGGGAGATGTGGTGGTGGTTAGTATATTTGTTAATCCCATGCAATTTGATCGCGCTGACGATCTGGCTAACTACCCGCGCACCTTGGATGATGACTTAACCAAGTTGCGTGAAGAAGGTGTCGATCTTGTCTTTACGCCAAGCGTTGATACCCTCTATCCTCACGGCCTTGAGGCACATACAGCGGTTGAGGTACCAAAACTCTCATCCATGCTAGAGGGCGCGTCTCGTCCGGGCCATTTTCGTGGTGTCGCGACCGTGGTGACTAAGTTATTCAACCTCGTGCAGCCTAATGTAGCGTGTTTTGGGGAAAAAGATTTCCAGCAGCTTGCTGTCATCCGCAAAATGGTTACAGATATGGCGATGCCGATTGATATTATTGGTGTGCCAACCGTGCGTGAAAGCGATGGTTTAGCCATGAGCTCTCGCAATAACAATTTAACCGTGGATGAGCGCCAGCGTGCCCCTGTGCTCGCAAAAACGATGCGTTGGATGAGTGCGCAAATGCGTAATGGACGGCGTGATCTGGATGATCTGATTGAGGATGCGCACGATCAGCTGCGTGCTGCGGGTCTTCAGCCCGACGAGTTCTACATCCGCGATGCTGACTCGCTAGGGACGATCACTGATAATAGCCGCCAAGCGGTTATTTTGGTGGCGGCTTACCTCGGTACCACACGCTTGATTGATAACTTCATGGTCGATTTACAGCGTGCGACGGAAAAAGCGGACAAGACAGAGACCGCGAACCACTAACTGTCTGCATCCATAAAGTACGAAATACGTGTCCTTGGTTTTAAGTACGCTTTCACCTCCTCAGGGAGTTTAGAGATAGGCACGGCCGTGTCTATCTCTAGTTCACTATCACGCATGTCAATAATGGTCGCTTGATCCGACGGAATGTCGGGATCATAAATCATCACATTTGGTTTGAGCAGTGCGGTGCTGTTAACCGAAATAATAATACCGACTTCCTCATTAGAGAGTTTAACCACTGTACCGGGCGGGTAGACGCCCATCATCTTGACGAATAACGCTAGCAGACGCGGATTAAACTTTGCTTTATTCTCTTTAAACAAGTGAGACAAAGCCGCAAAGGGCATACGAGCGGGCGCACCAAACTGTGGGCGGCATAAGCGATCGAAAAAGTTAACCATGCCAACAATCTGCGCAGGCTCCTCAATCTCATCACCATTCAGACCTTTTGGAAACCCACTACCATCGGCAAATTCATGATGTTGAGCAATGATAGCCTCGACTTCGGGCGTGCATTCGTCCATGTCTGCTACTAATTCCGCGCCATAGTTCACGTGCTGACGGTAGTAGTTCATTTCAGGGTCGGTTAAACGCTCTTTTTTACGGACAATCGCAGAGGGGACTTTTTTGGTCCCAATGTCATGCAATATCGCGCCTGTCATGAGGGAGCGAATCTGATCGTTGTTATAGCCATGACTGCGTGCCACCATTAAAGCTAAGACGGCAACGTTTAGCGAGTGCGCATACATATCTTCCGCCAATGTCGGATCATCCATCAGATGCAAGGTGACATTCGATTCACTGCCAAATAGCATCATGCTATCAACCAGCATACGAACATCCTCGTTGGCTGCCTGAGGGCGGTTTGAGGCTTTCATATTGATAGCACGTAGTTGTGCCATTGAACGCTGATAGTGTTTCTGTACTTTTTGGATCCGAGCATGAAAGCGACGCTGTTCTTCTATGCGCTGTTGTTTTTCTCGCTCCATTGCCTCTTTGTCTCGGCTGACCGCGTTTGGGTCAATTTCATCTGGATTTTCTTTTTTTTCTGCCAGCGCAGGCAAGGGCACGGCGGTACTTTTATCTGGATAGTAATAAACAAAGCTCGTGGGTAGAGAGCGTATCAGCTTAGCTTGGGCGTCACTCTCGATTTGAAAGCGGTTGAGCATAAAAGGGTGCTCACGCCATTTTAAGGGGAGTTTGATATAAAGACCGGCTTGAAGTCTGTCTGTAGACAGTTTGATGCTAGCTGACATGTGGATACGGCACTCGTTCCATGAGATGAGAAATCATGAGAAGAAAGAATTAGCACATAGATTAGCATAAAAAAAGCCCCACTCGAGAGAGTAGGGCTATTTCTAATATGGTGCCCGGAGGCGGAATAGATCGCAGCCTGCAAGGTGCGGCCTGCAAGGTCACCGGCACGGGTGTCGGTGCAAGCATAAAAAAAAGCCCCACTCGAGAGAGTAGGGCTATTTCTAATATGGTGCCCGGAGGCGGAATCGAACCACCGACACGGGGATTTTCAATCCCCTGCTCTACCGACTGAGCTATCCGGGCGTTTTACATGTTATAACATGTAAACTTCAAAAAAGCGCTAGCCTTCGGACTAGCGCTTTCTTTAAAAGTGGCTCCCCCAACTGGACTCGAACCAGTGACATACGGATTAACAGTCCGCCGTTCTACCAACTGAACTATGGGGGAATAATGGTGCCTCGAGGCGGAATCGAACCACCGACACGGGGATTTTCAATCCCCTGCTCTACCAACTGAGCTATCGAGGCAATGGTGCCGGCTGCCGGAGTCGAACTGGCGACCTACTGATTACAAGTCAGTTGCTCTACCAACTGAGCTAAGCCGGCACACAAATCGCGAAATACTGTGTGTCACACCATTATTTCATTATATGGTGCCCGGAGGCGGAATCGAACCACCGACACGGGGATTTTCAATCCCCTGCTCTACCGACTGAGCTATCCGGGCTAACGGGGCGTTATTAAACGGATTTTCGGTCTCACCGTCAACTGTTTTTTTGAAAAAAGTCCGGATATCGCATTGTTTGGATAAAAAGACAGCGAAGTGCGATAAAAACACGCAAAAATTCGACCCTTATCGCGGTTTACTGGGGAAGTTGCGCGAAGTCTTTTTGATAGCGTGTGACCTTTTGTAAGTAGCGTCTTGACTCCGAAGAGGGGTGGCGATGGGTTAGCGCCCAGTAGACTTGGTTAGGTTTTAAACGGTTCAGGTATTGCATTGCACGCTCGCGGTTATTATCAAAGGTCAGTAGCACATTACCGGTGCCGCCGTTATAAGCGGAAATCATACTGTAGTGCAAAGAAAGTGGGTCTCGCACCGCTTTGAGATAGCGATTTTTGAGAATATAGAAATAGGCGGTTCCCATATCAATGTTCTTTTCTGGATCAAAAAGGTACTCAGGTGTGGGCTGGCCACGACGTTTTTTTACCAGTTTGAATACATCGCGTCCCGCCGTTTTCGGGACCACTTGCATCAATCCATAGGCGTTGGCCCAGCTCACAGCATACGGGTTAAAGCTACTCTCGGTTTTAATAATGGCATAAATCAGCTTTTCAGAGATGCCGTAACGTTCAGAGGCACGACGGACAATATCCGCATATTGATAGCTGCGTTGTGCGGCGTGATCCGTCACCATAGGAATAGTGACAAAATACATGTTTTGAAAACGGACCTGTTTTTTCTTTAGCCGCCGGTCAATAAGATAGTCAGCAAAGCGATTGGCGCGCCATTGCCAGGTGATGGCTTTACCTTCGTGATCAACCACTTGCCCTTCGAGAAATGGGCGTCCCGTCAGCGGAACTTTTGCTGCAGAGTAAAGATCCACAGAAGCAGGATCGCGCGGGGTTAATAGGGTGGTGACAATGGCTTGTCTGAGGTGATCTTTCGGATCGTCAGTTGCGACGGTTTCCACTTGGATCACACCGCGTTCAAAGTCGATTCGTGCGCGACTTTTGTAATTATCCGTGTATTTGACGTAGTCACGTTTTCCGGAAACAAAGACTTGATCTTCGCCCCAGCGGACTTCGATTTTGCCAGTAAATTGGCTGATAAGCTGATTCAGGGCGTCGATATCTTTTTCGAATTGCCCTGGAATAGGCGCTAGATTTTTCGCAAACCGGTTAGTCGTTTGGTAATCCACGCCCACATATTTTTCGACGCTCTCTCGGCTGCAGCCGGAGAGCAACGCGCCATAACAGCACACTAACAAACAGAGTATTCGCGTCATTTTTGATTGTATTAGGATAAAAAAACACCCGCATTGAGCGTAACACAATGCGGGTGCGTTGCTGTGGTCAAGCCGCCTAGCTGTGGGCGACACCACGGAATTTACGCTTCGGGTGGCACATAGCCATCGATTTGCACGTCTTTTCCTTCAAACAAAAAGTTGACCATTTCTTGTTCAATGATCTTACGATGTTCAGGATCCATCATATTGAGCTTCTTTTCATTGATAAGCATGGTTTGCTTCTTTTGCCATTCCGCCCAGGCTTCTTTGCAAATATTGTCATAAATGCGTTTGCCCAACTCTCCCGGGTAGAGTTGAAAATCGAGTCCATCGGCTTCTTTTTGGAGACGTTGGCAAAATACGGTACGGCTCATAATCTAGGCTCCTTGTCATCGCCGGTTAGAGATTGTTGGCGCTCATGTTCAAGCAAGGTTAACAGCTTTTTCACTGGGGCCGCTAATCCTACTTTTGCAGGTTGTGATAAGTTATACCAAAGCCCTTGGTTGGCTTCCATGATGATTTGCGGTCGCTCAGCCACCGAGACTTTAATCGGTACAATATCTAAGTGAAAGTGACTGAAGGTATGTCTAAACGCGGTTAAGACCTCAGTTTTGACCGGTTTGATATTATGTAGCTTATCGGCAATATCGGCCTCGAGCGTGTGCTCAACCGCTTCAGGCAAGCACCATAACCCGCCCCAAAGGCCGCTTGGTGGTCGTTGCTCTAACCAGATTTCATCTTGATGCTGGATCAGCAAAAAACTGGTTTGTTTGACCGGTAAGGTTTTTTTCGGTTTTTTGCCAGGAAAATCCATTTGCCGACCTTGTGCGCGTGCCTCGCAGCGGTCGGCAACAGGGCAAAGATCACATTTAGGCTTGCTTCGTGTACAAACCATCGCGCCCATATCCATCATGGCTTGGTTGTACTTGTCGGTATCTGTGGTGGGCGTGAGTGTTTCGGCAATCTCCCATAACTTGTTTTCTACCGGCTTTTTACCCGGCCAACCTTCGACGGCAAAACAGCGCGCTAAGGTGCGTTTGACGTTGCCGTCTAAAATGGGGTGCGGTTGACTGAGCGACAAAGAAAGCACGGCGCCGGCGGTTGAGCGGCCGACACCTGGGAGCGCCATGACCTCATCGAGCGTGGTAGGAAATACGCCATCATGGTGGTTGGCAATCACTTGTGCCGCTTTGTGAAGGTTGCGGGCACGGGCGTAATATCCTAACCCCGTCCATAAATGAAGAACTTCATCCTGATCGGCATTCGCTAAGTCGATAACGGTCGGAAACCGTGCCATAAACCGTTCAAAATAAGGGATTACTGTGCTTACTTGGGTCTGTTGCAGCATAATCTCACTGAGCCAGACTTTATATGGCGTTTTGTTTTGCTGCCAAGGTAAGGTTTTACGGCCATATTGCTCATACCAGTTTAAGATGGCATCGGAAAATGATTGACTCACTGTGTTCTCTCTTATTGTTTTGCTCACACGTGCACAAAGGCAGGCCACAGGGTACACTAACGGCAGGGCGTACTAATAGGATCAGCGCGTCCACCTTGCGCTATCGCAAAAACTTTGCATAATGCGCAGTCCGTTTAGATTTCCAACAATCGATGGTGACGGCTACCGGCATCATTACTACTGCATCACAGGCACCCAATCATGACTGAAGTCACTAAAACCGAACTCACCGAGGATGGCAAAGTTATTCGTAAAGTACGCAGTTTTGTGCGTCGCGAAGGCCGTTTAACGAAAGGGCAAGAGCAAGCGCTAAACGAATCCTGGCCGACCATGGGGATTGACTTTGACGCCACCGAGCTTGATTGGCAGCAGGTGTTTGGTAATGATAATCCTGTGGTATTAGAAATCGGTTTTGGCATGGGCGCCTCTTTGGTTGAAATGGCAAAAAATGCCCCTGAGAAGAACTTTGTGGGCATTGAAGTGCATACCCCTGGTGTGGGCGCCTGTTTAATGGCAGCGCGTGAAGCCGGTGTCACCAATCTGCGTGTGATGTGCCACGATGCGGTCGAAGTGTTTGAGCAAATGTTGCCGAAAGAAAGTTTGGACACGGTGCAACTTTTCTTCCCTGACCCATGGCATAAAAAACGTCACCACAAACGCCGTATTGTGCAGTTACCGTTCGCTGAAATGGTAAGAGACAAGTTAAAAATGGGTGGCGTATTCCACATGGCGACGGACTGGGAAAACTATGCTGAGCACATGATCGAAGTGATGGAAGCGGCGCCTCACTATCAAAATACCGCAAAAGAGGGCTATTATGTTCCTCGTCCTGAAGAGCGCCCGCTGACTAAATTTGAGCAGCGCGGGCAGCGCCTGGGTCATGGTGTATGGGATATCAAATACACACGCACAGCCTAATGTGCTAAGGCGCGACGGCGCAGATAAGTGAAAGCGGAAAGCCAACCTCAGGTTGGCTTTTTTGTCCCCTGTTGTAAAAGGATCCTGTTGGTGAAACCAAGCTCTCAACTGTTAGCGCAAATCCTGGAGGATGTCCGTCCTTTAATGGGTCGCGGTAAGGTGGCTGATTACATTCCAGCCCTTGCGGATGTGCCGAATCATAAACTCGGTATTGCGGTTTGCTACAACGATGGCGACCTGATCACCGCCGGTGACGCGGACGAAGCCTTTTCTATCCAGTCGATTTCTAAAGCGTTAAGCCTGACATTGGCAATGCAAAATTATCGCGCGGAAGAAATATGGACACGGGTTGGTAAAGAGCCCTCTGGTCAGGCTTTTAACTCATTAATCCAGCTTGAGATGGAGCAGGGGATCCCGCGTAATCCGTTTATCAACGCTGGCGCCTTAGTCGTCAGTGATATGCTGCATACGCGTCAATCAGCCCCTCGCCAGCGGATGTTAGAGTTTGTGCGTCAGTTAGCGGACAACCCCCATCTTTGTTATGACAAGGTGGTTGCGGATTCAGAAATGCAGCACAGTGATCGCAATGCGGCAATTGCTTATCTGATGCGTGCGTTTGGCAATTTTGACAATGAGGTGGTGCCGGTTTTAACTAATTATTTCCACTATTGTGCATTAGAAATGAGTTGTGTTGATTTGGCCAAAGCCTTTTTCTACCTGGCGAATCAAGGAACGCCTTTATCGGGAAAAACGCGGATTTTAACGCCGACGCAAAGCAAGCAAATGAATGCGCTCTTAGCGACGTGTGGCTTGTATGATGGTGCGGGTGAGTTTGCCTACCGTGTTGGTATGCCTGGCAAGTCTGGCGTTGGTGGTGGGATTATTGCAATTGTGCCAGGCGAAATGTCGATTGCCGTTTGGTCGCCAGAACTGGATCCATCGGGTAACTCGTTAGCAGGCACCGCCGCTTTAGAGCTGTTATCTGCTCGGATTGGGCGGTCTATTTTCTGATCCTAGCCCCGATACCGGTGAATAAAAAGCCCCGCATGCACGATGAGCGGGGCTTTTTGTTATTAGGCGCAACCGCTATGACTGGGCTATACGCCCTTGGTTAGCCTTGTGCCGCGAGCGTAGCGAAGGCGTGGTCAGCAGCTGCCAGTGTCGCATCAATTTCCTTTTGGCCGTGCGCCAAGCAGGTAAAGCAGGCTTCAAACGCAGACGGTGCGAGATAGATACCTTGCTCGAGCATTAAGTGGAAGAAACGCTTAAAGCGCTCAGTATCGCACTGCTGCACGTCTTTGAAGCAAGTGACTGTGTCTTGGTCCGTAAAGAAAAAACCAAACATTGCACCGGCTCGGTTGGTCGCTAATGGAATACCGTGTTTGTCGGCCAAGGCTTTAAAGCCATCAGCAAGTTGTTTGGTGACACTATTGAGGTAATCATGATTGCCTGGTTGACGTAGTTCACTAAGACACGCGAAGCCAGCTGCCATGGCGACCGGGTTACCGGCCAAGGTGCCCGCCTGATAAACCGGACCGGTCGGTGCTAAGTATTCCATCACATCGCGACGACCACCAAATGCACCTACAGGCATGCCACCACCGACGATTTTACCTAGGGTAGTCAAATCAGGTTTGACGTCGTAATAGGCTTGTGCGCCGCCAAGTGCCACGCGAAAGCCCGTCATCACCTCATCAAAAATTAGCAGGGCACCAAATTCATCGCATAGCGCGCGTAAACCTTGTAAGAAACCTGGCTGTGGTGGCACACAGTTCATGTTACCGGACACTGGCTCGACAATAATACAAGCCACCTCGTCAGGGTAAGTCTCGAACGTTTGGCGTACCGAGTCTAGATCGTTATAGGTGCAGGTCAGCGTGTGTTTGGCAAAATCTGCCGGTACCCCGGGGGAGTTTGGCTCGCCGAGCGTGAGTGCGCCTGAGCCTGCTTTCACGAGTAAGCAGTCACCATGGCCATGATAGTTGCCTTCAAATTTGATGAACTTATCGCGTTTGCTATAGCCGCGCGCGAGACGAATGGCACTCATGGTCGCTTCGGTGCCAGAGTTCACCATACGCACCATTTCCATGGATGGAACAAGCTCAGCAACCAGTTCTGATAAAGTGGTTTCACTTTCGGTGGGTGCACCAAAGCTCAGTCCACGCTGGGCGGCATCAACCACAGCTTCTCGAATGGAGGCGTGGTTATGGCCGAGAATCATTGGGCCCCACGAGCCGACGTAGTCGATGTAAGCTTTGCCGTCGGCATCAAAGATGTACGCGCCGTCAGCACGCTCCATAAAGACAGGGTCACCGCCGACACCGGCAAATGCACGCACGGGAGAATTCACGCCACCGGGAATGGTGCGTCTAGCTTGTTGAAAAAGTTGTGCTGATTTGGTCATGACATATCCTGTTAGGTAAGGCTTCGCCTAAATTGCGTCGGTGTATTTTAACCAAAGATACAGAACACTGGCGAGGTAGAGTATGATTTCATTGCAACAAGTTTGGCAATTAATACGTACTGATCACAATTGCGATCAAGCGCGCAATACTTGAACACTTTACTCAGGTATTAGATAATCCACTACTAAGCACCAAGAGCATGTGAGGTAACAATGAGCGAAGCACCTTTGCCGTTAGAGTTTTCTGAGGCCGCGGCGACCAAGGTAAAGACGCTGATTCAGGAAGAAGAAAACCCAAACCTGAAACTACGCGTCTACATTACCGGTGGTGGCTGTAGCGGCTTCCAGTATGGTTTTACCTTTGACGAAAACGTCAATGAAGGCGATATGGAGATCGAGAAAAGCGGCGTGATGTTGGTAGTGGACCCCATGAGTTTACAGTATTTAATGGGTGGGAAAGTCGACTATACCGAGGGGCTGGAAGGATCGCGCTTTTTCATTGATAACCCGAATGCCACCACCACGTGTGGCTGTGGCGCATCATTTAGCGTCTAATTTTTCGGCTGCGATAAAACGTACGACTTTTCGTTCCATCACAAAAACGGCGCCCTGTAGCGCCGTTTTTTGTCGCAATAGCCTGTTTAACCGCCACGGTTATAATGGTTTAAGTTGCCTACTGTCGCCAGTAGCTGGTTAAATTTGCTCAACTGTGCCATACGAGATTCAGCCAAGCGAACGAATTCTCGCTTGTCTTTACCTTGCAGGGATTTCGCTTCTGGCAATGCGACGGTGCGTGGGTTCTTATGCACACCATTGACCAAGAACTCGTAATGTAAGTGCGCCCCCGTAACACGCCCTGTTGATCCAAGCGTGCCGACGATATCGCCTTGTTTGACGCGCTGGCCGGTTTTCACTTTGCGTTTGGTCAAGTGCAAATACTTAGTGATGTATGTCGAGCTATGGCGGATAAAGACATAATTGCCGTTAAAGCGATTATAAGACGCTTTCATCACGATACCGTCACCAGCCGCTTTGATAGGCGTACCAACCGGTGCGACATAATCGGTGCCGCGATGCGGTTTGACCCGACCCGTCACCGGGTGCAGACGGCGTGGATTAAAGTTTGAACTGACATATCTAAAGTTCACCGGCGAGCGCAAGAAGGCTTTTTTCATCGCTTTACCGGTTGGTGTGTAGTATTTGCCACTCTCTGCTCGCACGGCGGTAAAGGTTTCACCACGGTTGGTGAACGTGGCTGCCAGAATATTACCGCTGCCAATGTGTTCACCTTCGACAAACTCCTCTTCATATAAGACGGAAAAACTGTCTCCGTTACGAATATCGAGGGCAAAATCGACATCCCAGCCGAAAATCCCCGCCAGTTGCATGATTTGGTTTGGAGTGAGGCCTGCGCCTGACGCGGCTTGCCAAAAGCTCGATTGAATGGTCGCTCGGGCAAAATTTATCTGGGTATCAACGTGTTTGGTTTCAATACGAGATTGATAGGTGTCATCGATCTTATTGACGATGAGGGTTTCATTGCTACCGCGTGGCTGAATCAGTTGCACCAGCTCGCCGCTGTCATCAACGCCTAAACGTACTTCATCACCAGGATTCAGATACGCCAAACGCTGGGTATGCTCATCGGCATTCACGAGGCGATAGAGATCAGTTGGGCTCAGGCCCGCGCGGTTAAACAGCAACGCCATACTTTCACCCGGTTGCACCTCATAGGTGGACCAATGGATAGTGCGGCTAAACTGTGCGGGCATTTCATCTTGTGGTGGCAGTAACGAGACGGCATCCACAGGGACAGGGTAGTGCTTACCCGGTTCAAAATTGGGTTGAGGGCGCGGGGTGCTTGGGCCATCAGGCACCAACATTAATAAGACTACGAATGCACTTAATGCACCGATAATGAGTTTATGTAACTTGGGTAAGGCTGCGAGTTTATTTAACGGCATGAAGACTATGTTGAATCACTACGAATAAAGTTATGACAGTCAGACACCCAATCGGTTTTATTGGGGATGATGCCCTGAAGTAGATTTGACACGGCTGACACAAAGACCACACACATTTTTTGATGGCAGCCACTGCGCACACCCTGTATACACTCTATCAGTTTAACTGGTTTCAAAAACTGTCGCTATTCGAGTAATATGTCCGTTTATCACATTTTTGCCTATTAGGTAGGAGCAACAGACTATGGCGAGCCTTGAAGCCGCGCTAGCAGAACTAAAACGTGGCGTTGATGAAGTAATCCCGGAAGACGAGCTGGTGGCAAAGCTGAAAGAGGATCGTCCTCTTCGCATTAAGCTCGGTGCGGATCCTACTGCACCGGATATCCACCTCGGTCACACAGTGATCTTAAATAAGCTCCGAGCTTTTCAAGCGCTTGGCCATGAAGTGATTTTTTTGATTGGCGATTATACCGGCATGGTTGGTGACCCGAGTGGTAAAAACACGACGCGCCCGCCATTGACACGTGAGCAGGTACTGGCAAACGCAGAAACCTACAAAGAGCAGGTCTATAAAATTTTAGACCCTGCTAAAACACGTATTGAGTTTAACTCTAAATGGCTGGGCGAATTAGGCACGGATGGCATGATTCGTCTCGCGGCGAGCTCAACCGTGGCGCGTATGCTCGAGCGTGATGACTTTAAAAAGCGTTATACCAGTAACCAAGCGATAGCTATTCATGAGTTTATCTACCCACTCTTGCAAGGCCACGATTCAGTCGCGTTGGAAGCGGACGTTGAGCTGGGCGGGACCGACCAAAAGTTTAACTTGTTAATGGGGCGTGAGCTGCAAAAGCAAGCGGGACAAAAGCCGCAAGTCGTGATGACGATGCCGCTATTGGTTGGGCTTGATGGTGTTAAAAAGATGTCTAAATCGGCCCATAACTACATCGGCGTCAGCGAACGTCCAGATGATATGTTTGGTAAAATCATGTCGATTTCTGACGATCTCATGTGGGATTACTACGAGCTGTTGTCATTCCGTCCTCTCGAGGAAGTGGCTCAGTTTAAGCAAGATGTTCAAGCGGGTAAAAACCCTCGTGATATTAAGATCTTGCTGGCGAAAGAAATCATTGCCCGTTTCCATTCAGACGCCGATGCTGACGCGGCCGAGCAAACTTTTATCAATCGTTTCCAAAAAGGGGCGATGCCAGATGAGATGCCAAGCTTTACCTTTGAGCAAGGTATTGCGATTGGTAATCTGCTAAAAGAGGCGGGACTGGTAAATTCCACCTCAGACGCGCTGCGTATGATCCGCCAAGGTGCGGTGAAAATTGACGGCGAAAAAGTGGAAGACACTAAGCTGGTGCCAGCAGCGGGTGAAGCCGTATATCAAGTGGGTAAGCGTAAGTTTGCGCGTGTGACGTTAAGCTAGAGATCCCCTAAAAGGGGACTCTACGTAACGTATAAAGGCATGACTAGCTGATAACGAAAAGCCCTCGCGTAATTCGCGAGGGCTTTTCTCATGATTTACTGACTAGGTATGCCAAACGCCTTTTAGTGCACGTACCATGTGTTGACCAAGGTAAAACGCCGTTTGTAGGCAGGCTTCGCTAAGTTGGGCATCGTCTGGAGTGTGTGCAGTCACCCCAAGGCTTGTGCCACTTGGGTTAATGTTTTCTACCCCGATATTGGCACGGCCTAGGCTTAGCCACAGCATGTCATGCTGGCTGGCTAAGGTTTGGAAATACTGCAGTGTCTGGGGCTGATCGCCACCTGGGTAGGTGCCTACGGTAAAGCCTGCCGCGTACTTTCCTCGCCAATCTTGTGTTTCCCAGCTTGGGCTGGACGCATCGGCAAAGGCTTTAAATTGTGCGCTTGGCCCACCCATGTAGGTGGGAGCACCAAAGATGATCGCGTCGACCTCTTTGAGTTTTTCAAACAGCTTATCATCGATAAAGCGTCCGTTTTCTATCATTTCTGATGTAATGCGATACACCACTGGCTCGGCATCGCCGGCATGAATGCCTTCTGCGATGGTGGTGGCGAGTGCATGCGTGTGTTCATCTTCAGAGTGATAAATGATGGCAATGCTGATCATAGAGGCTCCTTTATTAGGCTGTTCTCCATGACATTAGGGTGTGCTGCCTAGATTTCAACCACCATTTGCCATATATCACGACACCTTAACACTAATGGCTATCACTATTTATCGAGCGCAAACGGCGGTAAAGATAAATGCCAGCGAATGGCCGCTAAACGGATCAGTAAGGTGGTGAGCATACCGGCGAGCGATGCCGTGACTGTGTCTGGACTCACTTCGATAGCAAGAGTATGGACAATGCCGCCAGCAATACAGGCCGTTGCATACACTTCCGTTCTCAGCACCATAGGCACTTCCCGCGCGAGCACATCACGAATAATGCCACCGCCACAGGCCGTTATGACCCCCATGATCACCGCGACAAGTGGCGATGCACCATAGCTTAGGGCTTTATCCACCCCAATGCCGACAAAGACCGCTAAACCAATCGCATCCGCGCAAGGCAGTACGTACCAAGGTAGACGGCGCGGATGGCGGATCAGCAGCATGGTCGCCACGCAGGTGGCTAATATCACCCAAATATAAAGCGTATCGGTAATCCAAAAGGCTGGTGTGGCGCCCATGGCCATATCTCTGACGGTGCCTCCTCCAATGGCGGTGGCACAGGCCAACACCACCACGCCAAAGGGGTCCATTCTTAAGCGACCGGCGACTAACACCCCTGAAATAGCAAAAACGGCGGTGCCAAATAAATCGAATAAATACAGAATCATGGTTTGTGTCATGCTAGGTCCTATTGCGCGTGACGGACTTTATCGAGGGCGGTACAAATTTGCTCTGCGGCATTCAATGCGCGTGGTGTGGCGCGGGTTAACCAGTCAGGATTCAGTGGCCAGGTAAAACGTTGTGCGTGATCGGGCACTAATTCAGCCATCGATTGCCAAGATTCTGGCAATGTCGCACCGGTGTAGAACACCGTTTGTGGTAAGCGAGTGATCACCTGTTCCATATTCACTTGCGGATAGGCGGCTGGGCTTTCGGCGAAAATATTTTCCCCGCCGCATAAGCGAAATAACTGACTCGGCCAAGCACGATCACTGGCGGTCATTAAAGGCGTATCGCTGAGTAGATAAAAATAGCGTACAGATGGTGCGTTCTGATAACGCGCTTTGAGCTGTGCGAGCTTTTTATCAAAGGCTTTTGCGTTGCGTGTGGCGATATCAGACGTCTTACTGTAGCGGCCTAACTCGCGAATAAACTGGCCAATGTCGCTAAGCTGGTTGGGGTTAAGGTAACGAATCTCAAATCCCATCTTAGCGAGAGTTTCTAGCGGTTTAGGCGGATTGCCGCCACGCCAAGCTAAAATTAAATCAGGCTTTAGGGCGATAATGCGCTCTAACTTTATCCCGCGGTAATTGGCCACGCGTTCAAGAGACTTTGCTTGCTCTGGGTAATCACTATAGGCGCTGGCTGCGACTAGATGAGGACCAAGTCCTGCGGCATAGGCGAGCTCAGTCGCATGAGGAGCAAGACTGATCACTCGAGGTGACGTGGCATAAGCGCTGAAAGCCAGTCCCCAAAGCGAGATGAGAAACACAGGTCTACATACCAAAAGCAGCACGAGGCGGGCGCGAAAACGAGGCATCAATCCGAGTCCTTAAAGAATAAGAAGCAAAGAGCTTAACGCAAGCCAAATTAAAACACTGTGTTTTAATTTTAAACGCAAAAGCAATAGGTGGTAACACGCCGGGGTGACCCCGTAGCCAATTTTGGTTCTGAGGGTTTTCGTGCCTTGATAGATAGCCGGGCCACCGAGAGATAATTGAAAGCGGCTTCCCGCACAGGCGAGTAGCCAACCCGGTCCTGGCGTGCGCCAACGACGGCCTTGTTGCCAGCAAGCTTTGAGATGCGTCCATGGCGTACGCCCTAGCGCCAACACGAGCGCAAACAGCGACATTGGAATGGTGTCGACTAGGTTGAGTAATCGTGCGGTTGCAAGGCCGAATGGATAATAGGCTAGTCGGCTGGGTGACCAGACGCGATGGAGATGAACCACACTGGTATATAAAAGGGCACCGACGCCACCGGCAAGCGCATAGTAAAAGATCACACAGGCGCCATGCCGAGCCGTGCCGAGGATCAGCGTTTCGGCGCCGGCTTTACCGATGCCGATCAATGACAAGGACTCAGTGTCTCGGTTTACCTGTGTCGCAAGTAATGCACGCGAGGTACCTTTATCATGCTCATCAATGGCCTGCGCGAGTGCGTGTCCAAATTGGTCAATCGGTCGCCACGCTAATGCGAGCCAAAGCAAAATCCCATCAAAGAGTGGACGTGACCAGACGAGCTCACGAGCGGCAATCAATAAAATAGCCAAGGTGCCGCACATCAAGGCCAAGGCGAGACCACCCGCGAGTTTGCGTTGCTGTTTAGGATCGTTATCTTTATTGACTTGGCTCGCCAGCAATACGGCATACTGCTGCCAATATTGAAAAGGAGAGTGCTGGGTTGAGAGCGGCAGTAACCAGTGGATCAGCACCGCCAGCCACAGCGCCCATAAGCTTCCGTGGTTGGCGGCGAATAGTATCCATTGTTGCGGGTTAAGCAAAGCATCCATGATCGTGGTCGGGTTAGTCGTTAATCATCGTCACCATTTTTTCGACCATGGCGGAGGAGCTTTTTGCTGCCAGAGGCAAGAATTCTTCAAAAGACATGGGTGACTCTTTTTCTGCGACCACGTCAGAAATAGCACGTACTACCACAAAAGGTGTTTTGAACTGGGCACAAACTTGCGCAATGGCAGCCGCTTCCATTTCTGCGGCAACGGCTTGGGGGAAGTGAGTGTGGATATGTTGACGATGTGCGTCAGTGTGGACGAAGGTATCTGCGGTACAAATGAGTCCGCGAACCACATGAGTATCAGCGTCGACCGCTTTCTCAGCTAATTGCATTAAGGCTTCATCCGATTCAAATACTGCCGGCTGCTGTGGCACCTGCCCCATTTGATAGCCAAATGCGGTTGCGTCCGCATCGTGATAACCAACCTGAGAAGACACAACGACGTCTCCGACATTGAGCGAGGGCTCAAAAGCACCCGCAGAGCCGGTATTGATCACCCAATCAGGCTGGTGCTGTGAAAGCAACAAGCTGGTGCCAATTGCCGCCGCTACTTTACCAATTCCCGACTGCAACAAAACAATATCATGGCCGTGTAAGGTGCCGGAGTAGAAGGTGCAACCGCCCTCATGGTGCGTCGTTAGGCTGGTTAGCTTGTCGCGCAGTAGAGTGACTTCTTGCTCCATTGCGCCAATAATGCCGATTTTCATGGTTATAATCCTGTTCGCGCGTTAATGCCGTTAGTGTACATTAGACAATAAAAAAGTGCCTCCTTTGAGGCACTTCTGATGCTGTCGTTGATCTTAACGCGTTTAAACTTCAAGGTAATCCATGATCCCCTCCGCCGCTTTACGGCCTTCATCGATAGCCGTGACCACTAAGTCGGATCCTCGTACTGCATCCCCGCCGGCAAAGATCCGCGGATTCGTGGTTTGGTATAAGATCTCACCTTTGGCAGGCGCCTGAATCCGTCCTCGTTCGTCTAGTGCGACATCGTAAGGTTCCAACCATTCCATTGCATGAGGCTGAAAACCAAAAGCCATGATCACCGCGTCAGCTTCCAGTATGTGTTCACTGCCTTCAATCGGCTCGGGACGACGGCGGCCGGCGGCATCCGGGGCACCCAATTGGGTTTTCACTACGGTGACGCCACGGACATTGCCGTTATCGTCCACTTCAATGCCAAGCGGTTGCAGGTTGAACATAAAGTTGACGCCCTCTTCACGCGCATTTTTAACTTCTCGACGTGAACCCGGCATGTTTTCTTCGTCACGGCGATAAGCACAGGTGACGCTAGCGGCTTGTTGGCGAATCGAGGTACGCACACAGTCCATAGCCGTATCCCCGCCACCGAGGACCACAACACGTTTCCCTGCCATATCGATAAAGTCGGGCGCATGATCCAGATCCATCACTTTATAGGTGTTGGAGACTAAAAAGGGCAGGGCATCAAAGACACCGGGCGCATCTTCATTCGCGAGCCCGGCACGCATGTATTGATAGGTTCCCACACCTAAGAATACCGCGTCGTAGTCATCCACGAGGGTTTGCATCTCAATATCTTTGCCGACTTCGGTGTTGAGGCGGAACTCTACACCCATCTCGGTAAAGACGCGCTGACGATGACGCATGACATCCTTTTCTAATTTAAAGGAAGGAATGCCAAAGGTAAGCAAACCACCGATCTCAGGATAACGATCAAAGACGACGGGTTTAACGCCATTGCGTACTAACACATCGGCGCATGCCAGACCAGCAGGCCCTGCGCCAATCACGGCCACTTTTTTATCGGTCCACTCGACATGTGACATATCGGGCTTCCAGCCCATTTCAAAGGCTTTATCGGTAATGTATTTTTCGACATTACCGATAGTCACCGCACCAAAATCGTCGTTGAGAGTGCAGTCACCTTCGCACAGACGATCTTGCGGACAGACTCGGCCGCAGACTTCTGGCAAGCTGTTAGTTTGATGTGACAGTTCTACCGCTTCAATAATCCGCCCTTGGTTGGCAAGCTCTAGCCATTGCGGAATGTAGTTGTGTACTGGGCACTTCCATTCGCAATACGGGTTGCCACAATCGAGGCAACGATCTGCTTGGGCCGATACTTCCTTCTCGGTGAAAGGCTCATAGATCTCAACGAACTCAATCTTGCGCGTTTCAATCGCTTTTTTGCGCGGATCAATGCGCTGGACATCAATAAACTGATAGATGTTCTGGCTCATGGGTCCCTCCTTTTATTGCGCCTGAACGCGCAACTCGGTCGCGCTACGACTTTGATGGCCTAATAAAGTATTCACATCCGCCGCTTTGGGTTTGACCAAATAGAAGCGATGCACCCAATGATCAAACTCATCCAGTAGCTGTTTTGCACGATCCGAGCCAGTTAGCTCAAAATGCTGAGCAATTAAGCCACGTAAATGCTCTTGGTGGATCGTGAGAGCTTCCAGTGAGAGTGCCTCGACCAATTCAGCATTGATATGGGCATGGAAGTCGCCCTCTTCATCCAGCACATAAGCAAAGCCGCCTGTCATTCCAGCGCCAAAGTTGACACCGGTGCGCCCTAGAATTGCCACAATACCGCCTGTCATGTATTCACATGCGTTATCGCCTGCGCCTTCCACAATGGCATGGACGCCTGAGTTGCGTACCGCAAAGCGCTCTCCCGCTTTACCCGCAGCAAAGAGCTTGCCGCCCGTTGCACCATACAGGCAGGTGTTACCCATAATGGTGGATTCATGGCTGGCAAACGCCGATCCAACCGGTGGACGGATGACAATCTGTCCGCCACTCATGCCTTTACCGACATAATCGTTGGCATCACCGATGAGGGTAATGTTGACTCCAGCGGCATTCCATACCCCTAGAGACTGGCCTGCGGTGCCTTGCAGTTGAATATCGAGCGGATTGGCTGCCATTCCGGCATTGCCATAGCGTTTGGCGATGACGCCTGACAAGCTAGCACCGACTGAGCGGTCGGTATTACGGACCGAGCGGTAAATACTCGCGCTACGATTCGCCTCAATCGCATCACTCAGTTCACTCAGCAGAGTCTGGTTCAGCGCCGCTTTATCGAATGGCGTATTCGGCTCACTGCAATATAAGGTTTTTCCCGGCCAAGGCGTTGGCGCCTCAAGGATATGGCTTAAATCCAGTTTCAACTGTTTGGCGGTAAAGCCTTCAACTGCCTCTAATAAGTCGGTACGGCCAATCAGATCGGTGAGTTTCTCGACCCCGAGCTCAGCGAGCAGTTCGCGCACCTCTTCACCCAGGCCTTTGAAGAAATTCATCACCTGTTCGGGGAGGCCTTTAAAGTGATCGCGACGCAAGGTTTCATCCTGGGTTGCCACACCGGTCGCGCAATTGTTGAGATGGCAAATTCGCAGATATTTACAACCGAGTGCCACCATGGGGGCGGTACCAAAGCCGAAACTTTCTGCGCCTAAAATCGCCGCTTTAATAATGTCGAGACCGGTTTTCAAGCCGCCATCAACTTGCAGGCGAATTTTGTGGCGTAAGCCATTTTCCACCAAAGCTTGCTGGGTTTCGGCTAGGCCGAGCTCCCAAGGGCTACCTGCATACTTCACCGATGTCAGCGGGCTGGCACCGGTACCGCCATCGTAACCCGAAATGGTAATCAGATCGGCATAGGCTTTCGCGACGCCAGTGGCAATGGTGCCAACACCTGGTTCCGAGACCAGCTTAACCGAGACCAGTGCCTGCGGATTCACTTGTTTTAAGTCGAAGATCAGCTGCGCTAAATCTTCAATTGAGTAAATATCATGATGAGGCGGCGGCGAAATCAGGGTGACTCCAGGCACGGAAAAGCGTAGTTTCGCGATCTCTGCGGTCACTTTATGCCCTGGCAGCTGCCCGCCTTCACCCGGTTTCGCACCTTGCGCGACCTTGATTTGCAGCACGTCGGCATTAGTTAAGTAGTGCGGGGTGACGCCAAAGCGGCCCGAGGCAATTTGTTTGATCCGAGAATTACGCTCGCTATTGAAGCGACGTGGATCTTCACCGCCTTCTCCAGAGTTGGAGTGACCGCCTAGACGGTTCATGGCAATGGCGAGAGCTTCATGGGCTTCTGGACTTAAAGCGCCAATTGACATAGCGGCTGAATCAAAGCGTTTAAACAGCTCGGTCGCGGGTTCTACGCGCTCGAGTGCAAGCGGCGTTTGTGCTTTTTTCAAGCGCATTAAGTCACGCAAGGTCGCGACCGGACGTTCATTGACCGTGTTGGCGTAGGTTTTGTAATCCATGGTTTCACCCGAGCGGACCGCGCTTTGCAAGTTGGTCACTACATCGGGGTTATAAGCATGGTACTCACCGTCATGCACATATTTGAGCAAGCCACCGTGCTCAAGCGGTTTGCGTTTAATCCACGCGCGACGGGCAAGGTTGATGAGGTCTTGTTGGAAATCGTCAAAATTTGCCCCTTGAATCCGACTCGCGACGCCTTTAAAGCAAAGTTCAATGACATCGTCATGCAGACCTACGGCTTCAAACAGTTGCGAGCAGCGGTAAGACGCAATGGTCGAGATCCCCATTTTCGACATGATTTTGTAAAGGCCTTTATTGATGCCATTACGGAAGTTAACCATGACGTCACGATAAGGTTGGTTGACCGCACCAATATCGACCAAATTAGCCAAAGTTTCGTAGGCTAAATAGGGATAAACCGCGGTGGCGCCAAAACCGAGTAACACCGCAAACTGATGGGCATCACGAGCGCTACCGGTTTCGATGATGATGTTGGCATCACAGCGCAGGTTCTTGCTGACCAAACGTTTTTGCACTGCACCGACGGCCATGGCGGCTGGGATTGGGAGCGTGTCTTTATGAATACTGCGATCGGACAGCACGACCAAGACGGTGCCATCGCGGACACAGCGCTCAGCTTGATCACAAAGGTCAAGGATCGCTTGGTGAAGATCTTTCTCGTTCGGGTTGTAGTTAATATCGAGAACCGTATTGCGGTAATAGGTGTCGTCCAGCTCGAGTAACTGGATCAGATCTGAAAACAGCAGTACGGGCGATTTAAAGGCAACCCGTTCGGCATGGCCATCGGTCTCGCAAAAGACGTTCATCTCGCGACCGATACAGGTCGCCAATGACATCACGTGATTTTCCCGTAACGGATCGATAGGTGGATTGGTGACCTGAGCAAATTTTTGCCGGAAATAGTCACTGACACAGCGCGGACGCGAAGAAAGCACCGCCATTGGTGTGTCATCGCCCATAGAGCCGGTCGCTTCTTGGCCGATATCACCCAAGACCTTGACTACCTGGTCAATCTCTTCGTTCGACATGCCAAACAGCTTTTGATACGTCTTGAGCTGACCATCTTGCAGGTTGCGGCTGCCTTCACTGGTTTGTGGGTCCAGATCTTCAAAAGGCGTCAGGCGACGGACGTGTTGATCGAGCCATTCGCGATAGGGGTGGCGGCTTTTGAGCTCATTATCGATTTCACCCGAGTGCCAAATTTTGCCTTCTCGTGTATCAATGACCAGCAACTCGCCTGGCCCGACACGCCCTTTTTCCTCAACTTCATCCGGTGCGTAATCCCAGATGCCGACTTCAGATGCCAAGGTAATAAATTTATCTTTGGTGATTACATAACGCGCTGGACGCAGACCGTTTCGGTCAAGATTACAGGCCGCGTAGCGACCGTCTGACATCACGATGCCGGCTGGGCCATCCCAAGGCTCCATATGCATCGAATTAAAATCATAGAATGCGCGGAGCTCATCATCCATATCTGGATGATTTTGCCAAGCAGGCGGCACAAGCAGGCGCATGGCTCGGAACAAGTCCATACCACCGGCAAGAAAGACTTCCATCATGTTATCGAGGCTGGATGAGTCTGAACCGGATTCATTCACAAATGGCGCCGCTTGGTATAAATCTGGCAATAATGGCGAGTTAAACTTATACGCACGGGTCCGCGCCCACTGGCGGTTGCCTTCAATGGTGTTGATTTCACCATTGTGTGCGAGGTAGCGGAAAGGTTGGGCAAGCGGCCAGCGCGGCTGTGTATTGGTACTAAAACGCTGGTGGAACAAACAAATCGACGACTCAAGGCGAAGATCGGCCAAATCAGTGTAAAAGCGCGGCAGATCTGCCGGCATACACAGTCCTTTATAGACAATGGTTTGGGTCGACAAGCTGGTCACATAAAAATCTGCATCATCGGTGAGGGCCTTTTCGGCGCGACGACGTGCAATGTAAAGGCGACGTTCGAGATCGCGAGCTCGCCAGCCGGCTGGTCCATTGATAAAGACTTGCTCAATCACCGGTTGAGACTGTTTGGCGATGTCTCCAAGTACGTCAGAATTGGTCGGTACCGTTCGCCATCCCACCACTGAAAGGGTTTCAGCGTTGATTTCTTGCTCGAAGCGTTGTTTGGCTTGTTGGGCTTTAGCTGGATCGGCGCTTAGAAAAATCATGCCGACCGCGTAAAGGCGGCTAAGCTTCCATTGATTTTGCTCAGCGATAAGGCGGAAAAAGCGGTCTGGCTTTTGCAGCAGCAATCCACAACCATCGCCTGTCTTACCGTCTGAGTTGATACCACCTCGGTGGGTCATGCGGTCAAGTGCAGCGATAGCGGTACGAACCAGTTTGTGGCTTGGCTCTCCCTCTTGGTGGGCAATAAGGCCAAAACCACAGTTATCTTTTTCCAGCATTGGGTTGTACAGCGACATTGCAATTCTCCCTTGCTACTGCGTGATGCGCAGTGATTGCATTTATTGTCGTGATCCTCCTGACCACTCTGAGCGGGCTTAGCCTTGTGACTATGCTCCCGTTATGTTGTGATTTTTTAACGAGATTTGTCGGTTATTGGTTATTTAACTAGCTGTTTTTAAAAACAATAACCGAATCAAATAAGGGGAAAACACGACTCAGCGACCTTCCAAATTAACGGGAAACCCCGCAAAGGTCAAATTTTTGTATGCAACCTTTATGCATATACAAATGTAAAAAACGACGATTTAAGGTTATGATTTAGCGTGATTTTAATGCGGATAATCAGGGAATAATAGCTATTCGCAATTATGCTTTTTAGTTAAATAATTAT